>JAKLJX010000018.1 GCA_023150945.1 bacterium
GGTTCAGATACATTTGCGGGCACAAGTGTTGCCTATATGTCAACGTCAAATCGTCTAGAATCCAGGTCAAACCATCTCTGAAAGGAGGTGTGCGGCTCGCACATATATTCCCCAACCACAGTCGTGGTGCATGGTTTCTAACCGAAGGTGTAGTGAGATGTTTTAACTGGAGGTGGTTATGAGAAGAGTGCTAAAGATTAGCGCCGAACTCTCAGTCGTCCTGATGATATTGGCCCAGGTTGCCTTTGGACAGGCGCCGACGGCAACCATCAAGGTCGAAGGCTACAGCCTGCAGGAGATTCAAAATCTGGGCTGGACCTCGCCGCGCTCGACCGGCCTCTCGGTCGTGGGAGTGGGGCAGGTTGTCTATTTGCTGGGTAACGCCGAGGCGACCACCTGGGCCTGGACGTTGAAGTCCAAGCCGGCAGGATCTGCCGCGACGCTCGACAGCACCAACAAGCGGCAAACCACATTCAAACCGGATGTGGTTGGGAAGTTTACCGTTGAGCTGGTGATCACGACCTCGGCCGGCACGAGCGCGCCCGCCAGCAAAACGATTACCTCCGCCAAGTTTGTCGGCGTGGGTGCGATGGATGGGCTGCCGCGCGAGTTCCCGCAGTGCGCCCTCTGCCACAACGACAATTTCATGGCGTGGAGCAAGACCGGCCATGCCTCCTCGCTGAAAGACGGCTTGGACGGCCTGTACGGCACGCATTTCAACGAATCTTGCTTGGAATGCCACAGCACGGGTTATGACAATACCGCCTCTGCCGTGAATGACGGCTTTGATGACGTGCAAAAAGAACTCGGCTGGGTTTTCCCGAGTACTTTGCAGGCCGGCAACTACGATGCGCTGAAGGCCAACTATCCGAAACTGGCGGCCCGCGCCAATACGCAATGCGAAAGCTGCCATGGCCCGGGCAGCGAGCACAAGGGTGACAAGACCGGCACGGCCATGACTCTTGATGAAGCCTCGTGTGGCTATTGCCATGAGCAGGAGCCGTTCAATATCGTCACCATCCAGTGGAAAAACTCGGTGCACGGCATCTTCAGCGAGGAATTCGAGTCGGTGGCGAACCGTCCCGCTTCTTCGGGCTGCGCCAAGTGTCACTCGGGCTGGGGCTTCATTCGCCGCATCGACCCCAAGTCGCCGGACACCCGTCCGGAGATCGGCGCCTCGCAGATAAGCTGTGCGGTCTGCCATGATCCGCATCGCTCGGAGGTACTGCCGCACATGGTGCGCAGCCTGAGCGACGTGCAGCTTGGCGACACCACGACTGTGGTCAATTACGGCGGCATGGGCAAGGTTTGTATGCAGTGCCATATTGCCCGCCGCGATGCCAATGACTACGTAAGCGACCCGAACAACCTGTCCACGCGTTTTGGCCCGCATTACAGCAACCAGGCTGACATGCTGGATGGCTCCAATGCCATCGAGTACGGTCTCCCGATCGGCAGCTCGGGCCACAAGTTTGCGCTCACCGACGCTTGTGTGACTTGCCATATGGCGGAGACGCCGGCCGTGGGTCAACCCGGGCACAATAAGATCGGCGCCCATACTTTTGCGATGGAAGCCGAGGGCGTTCAGAGTGTGGCCGTGTGCTCGCAATGCCATGGCCCGATCACGTCCTTCGACGACATCATGGCCAAGGCTGACTATGACGAAGACGGCACCATCGAAAGCACCCGCCATGAGATCGAGGGCCTGGTTCACAAGCTGGATACACTGCTGCCGCCGCGAGCCACCACCGCGCAAGTCAACGCCAACTACAAGTGGGATGCCAGCATGACGCCGGCAGAGATTCTCAGACGGCAGAACCTGGCCAAAGCCTGGTACAACTTCCTGTTTGTCGAGGAAGACCGCAGCTTCGGCGCGCACAATGCGGCTTACTCCATCGCCATCTTGCGGCGTTCGATTGAAACGCTGACCACGGGCGATATTGGGGCCGGCAAGATCGTGTCGATCAAAGACATCCCGCAAGATCAAGGCAAGCAAGTGCGCGTGTCCTGGTCGAAGTTTGCCGCGGATGCCGCTTCCGCCAACAATGCAGTTGCGAACTACTCGGTCTGGCGGCGGGTGGACAACCCGGGCAATGCGCTGGGCACGAAGGTTGGCTCCAAGCAGGATATGATTGCCGCGGCCTCGGCGGGCACGCTGGGCAGCCGCTACACCGTCAACCAATTCGGCACCTGGGATTTTGTGGCGTGGCTGCCGGCCACCGGCTACGAGATGTACAGTGTGGTGGCGCCGACGCTGTATGACAGCACCGCCGCGGGCATGCACTGGTCCGTGTTCTTCATCTCCGGCCAGGCCCGCAATATCGTCTATGAAACCGCGCCCGACAGCGGCTATTCCATCGACAACCTGGCGCCGTTCGCGCCCGGCAATGTGATGGCCAACGTGGTGGATCGGAAAGTCAACCTGAAGTGGGACGATCCCATCGACGCCGATTTCAAGTATTTTGCGATCTATCGCAGCACCCTTCCGGGCTTTGACCCGAAGGGCACCGCGCCGATCAAGACGCTGACCACTGCCAGCTATCTCGATACCGAAGTCACCGGCGGCCAGAACTACTACTATCGCCTCTCCGCCTACGACTTCTCCGGCAACGAGAGCGCTTTCTCCGCGGAGCTGCCGGTGTCGATCACCGATGTCAACGATCGCAGCGGTGGCATTCCCACGGTGTTTGCGCTGCAGCAGAATTATCCCAACCCGTTCAATCCCGAGACCTCGATCCAGTATCAACTGCCGACGCCCGGCCACGTGACGTTGGTCATCTACTCCTCGCTGGGCCAGGAGGTGCGGCGCTTGGTGGATCGTTCCCAACCGGCGGCCTACCACGTCGTCGTGTGGGACGGCCGGGATGACAGCGGGAACCTGCTGCCTTCCGGTGTCTACTTCTATCGCATTGAATCCGGCAAATTCACGGCGATGAAGAAGCTGGTCATGATGAAGTAACCCTGCCTCCAAATTGATCGCCGGCATGGGCGCCATGGCCGGGAAGAGTCGCGCCGCCGGCTGATCAGTGGTAGTTTGATCCAGTGGCTGCGTTCTTGTGGCAAACAAGGGCGCAGCCATTTTGTTCTGGCCACTTGCCGTGCAGTATGCCAAGGTGACATTTGCATAGGACCCACAAAGACCTTGCGTGCATGGCATTACTGGGGAATACCTCATGAATACGAAACACTCCACCTGCCAGTGTGCAGCCGCAATCAGACTCAGCGTAGTTTTGGTGTTACTGCCCTTGTTTTCGCTGCTCGCGCAATCCAACACTCAAACACCACCGAATTTCAAGATCGCGATCATGGCAGATGGCGGCCTGGGAGAGAGTGACCGGGCTGTCCTGCAAATGATCAAGAACGAAGGCGCACAGGCTGTGATCCATTCCGGCGACATCGACCAGAAGGGCAGTGTCGCGGAATGGGATGCCCAAGTCACGGAGATACTCGGCCTCAATTTTCCCTACTTCGCGGCCATTGGCGACGATGATGGCGACTACTGGGACGGCGCCGGCGGCCTGCAGCAAGCCCTCATCAACCGCCTCAATCGCGCCGGTATCACGTGGAGCGGCGACTTGGGCGTCAAATCTTCACTGAATTTTCAAGGCCTGTTCATCCTGCTGGTGGCGCCGGGCATTCGCGGCACCGGCCATGATGTTTTCATTCGCGAACAGTTGGCCGCCGACAATTCCATTTGGAGCATTTGCAGTTGGCACAAGAACATGCACGCGCTGCAAGTTTGCGAAAAACCCAACGGCACGGGCTATGGCGTGTATGAAGAAGCGCGGCTGGGCGGCTCCTTGATCGCCAATGGCCATTGTCACTCTTATGCCCGTACCCATTTGCTCAGCAGCATGACGAATCAAACCATCGCCAGCACCTCGAACACACTGCAGCTCGAAAAAGCCAAATCTTTCGTGATGATTTCGGGATTGGGAGGAGAGGGCAAAGGCGTGAGCCAGTCAGTTTTTGGGGACTACTGGGCCAAGGTCTACACGCAATCACAAAACTCGCAATACGGCGCGCTGTTCGCCACTTTCAACGTTGACGGCCAGCCCAATAAGGCCACTTTCTATTTCAAGAACATCAACGGCCAGATCATCGAGAGCTTCACGGTTGTCAGCAACATCGCGCCCACTTCGCCAACTTTGACAGTGACCTCGCCCAACGGTAACGAGGCCTGGCCCGCCGGTTCGATGCAGAACCTCACGTGGAACAGCTTCAGTTTTGCCGATCCCGTGAGAATCGAATACTCTGGTGACGCAGGCGCGAGTTGGCAGGAACTGGCAGGCAGCGTGCCCAATTCCGGTTCCTTTGCCTGGACGATCAACGTGCCCGCCACGACCCAGGGTCGCATTCGCGTTTCAGATGCGGCTGACGGCAATCCAACCGATGTCAGTGATGGCAATTTCAAGATCATCGGACCGGCGACGCACTTGGTCAAGGTTTCGGGAGATGGGCAAACCGGCACGGTGAACACCGCCCTGGCAGCGCCGTTTGTCGTGCGCACAACCGATGCGGCTGGCAATCCGGTCAGCGGCGTCGCGGTATCGTTTGAAGTTACAGCCGGCGGTGGTTCTCTTTCCAATAGTCAGCCGCAATTCACCAACAGCAATGGCGAGGCTGCCACTGTGTTGACGCTCGGTGCCAGCGCCGGCGCCAACACCGTTACCGCCACTGCCGCCGGCCTGAGCGGCTCTCCGCAAACGTTTGCTGCCACGGCTTCGAGTCAGCCGCCTGCCAGTGGCAATCTTGCGCGCAATCACCCGGCGACCGCCTCGAGCACGAATGGGTCCTACGCTCCCAGCCGCGCGGTGGATGGCAACACCAGCACCTACTGGCGCAGCGCCAGCGTGAGCAAGACCAGTCCCAATACCTGGCTGCGCGTGGATTTGGATGCGGCCTACATGCTCACCCGCGGCGTGGTGAAATGGCGGGAGAACTATTACGCGCGGCGGTTTCGGTTTCAGATCTCCAACACCGGCGGCAGCAATGACAGTGAATGGACCACAGTCGCGACGATTACGACTGGCGCAGTTGGCACACAGGATGTTCCGCTGAGCGGCGCGTTTGCGGCGCGCTATTTTCGCATTCGCATGGATCAAAACAACAAGGACAACAACCGCATCACTGAGCTGGAGTGTTACGCCGGCGCTGGTGCGGCCTCGCCCCCGGTCACCGAATCGAGTTCAGCGGGACAGCCCGGCAGCTTGCGGCTGCGGCAGAATTATCCGAATCCGTTCAATCCCAGCACAACCATCTCCTTTGATCTGCCGCAAGCCGGCAGCGTGACCGTGCAGGTCTATTCTGAAACCGGCGCTTTGGTGCGCACGCTACTGGATCAGCAAATGCCAGCGGGCGGACAAACCGTGAGTTGGAACGGCCGGGATGATGCCGGCCTGCTCGTGGCCGGTGGCGTGTATTTCTATCGCATCGTCATGAGGGCGGAAGATGGCAGCGCGGTCTTCACCGAAGCCAGGCGGATGACGTACTTGAAGTGATCGATTGCGTCACCTTGAGCTATGACTGTGGAGTTGGAGAAAGGGGACAGGAGGGAGAGTCCCAGGGCGCTCCGGAGAACCGCGGGGCGAGGGGCATTGTCTTGCCCGGCATGGCCTGGATCGCCAGCAAGCACTTGCTTTCGGCGGGAAAATTTGTTATCATTCGCCCGAATTCTTGGCTGTCGGCCTGCAATGTAACAATCAGTTCCTGCGTGCACGTCTCTGCGCTGCAGGCACTGATTGCCCACCCACGAGTCAGGAAGGCGAGGTGCTGATGCGTCAAGGCATAAGCAGCGTACGGTGTGCGGCTGAGGTTCGCCACGGTCCCGCGACCTGCGTGGCACGGCAGGGAAGTGCAAAACTTGCCGGGAGCCGCAAGTCACACCGCCCGGAGGCACTCGTTCCGCCGGGAGTCACTGCTGGAGTGCCTGCCGTCTCTGCTTTCGCATTCGCCGGTGCAGTCAACGCTTTCCCCCAAGGTTGTTCCCAGACACTTCGTATTTCTCACACTGCAGTTTTCACCGCTCGCGCACCGCGGGCGGCTGGGCGATTTTGAAGTCTCACCAGACGAGAAAGGCGGCTTCATGATTCGACGAAAACAGTTGTGGAGGTTGATGCTGGCCGCAATTTTACCCGCCGCGCTGAGCGCGCAGTCCCTCTCCGGGCGCCTGACCAGTTCATTCTATGCCTATGAGCGCAGCGATTCGCTGGCGGTGGACTCCGGACACGCGCGGGCCTATCAAGCGTTTCAGTTTGATCTGGGCGGGAAGAATGTGGCGTTGCGCACCTTCGGCCAGCTCGACCGGGATTTCAACACGCGCCTGGCCGGTGACGGCAAGGTGCGGATGTACAACCTCGCGCTGGAATTCAAGAACCTGGGCAAGCGCGTCGATGTGCAGTTGGGACGGCAGCCGGTGTTCAGCGGCGTGGCCGTGGGTACCATCGACGGCGCTCAAATCAAAGTGCGCGCCGGCCGCCAGTTGCGCTTCAAAGCCTTTGGCGGCGGCTTGTTGCCGGCTGATCAGCGCCTGCAACTCAGCGATGATCTCGACAAGAACTACATGGCCGGCGGCCAGGCCGTGTGGCAGCCCAAAGCCGATCTCAACCTGGGCCTGAGCTTTTTCGAGAAGCGGCAACTGCGGCCCGGCTACGATGCCCTGCGCGCCGACTCGATCGGCAATGTTTTCACGCAATACATCTCCCCGGCTGACCGCGCCTATCGCATGGCCTCGCTCGACGGCTCCTGGTTCGTCGATGCCAAGACCTCACTTTGTGCCCGCAGCGATTTCGATTTTCACGGCAAGGAAGTCACCCGCGCCGAACTCTCCGGCCGCTCGCAGGTCACACCCAAGCTGTCGATCACGGGGAATTACATCTTTCGCTCACCGCATCTGCCGTGGAACTCGCTGTTCGCGGTTTTCAATGTCAAAGACAATCATGAACTCGAAGGCGGGTTCTATTATCAGCATCAGCCGGCGTTGCGGTTCTATGGCAATCTTGCCGGCATCTTCTATGATGGCGATCAATCCTTCCGCGTGACGGCCGGCACAGATTTAAAATACGGCGGCCTGAATTACGTGCATCGCAGCGGTTATGCCGGCAATCTCGACGGGCTGAATGCCTCGTTGTACTATCCCACCCGCACCGGCCTGTTCCTGCCCAGCCTGCAGCTTTCTTGGGCCTCCTACAAGGTGGATGCCGGCGCCGGCGCGCGCGAATCGCTGTATTCCGGCGCGGCCGGACTGTTGGTGCGGCCCTGGAATCGCCTGACGCTCGACAGCCAGGTGCAGATGCTGCACAATCGCTACTATTCCAACGACGTCCGTTTTCTGTTTCGCATGCAATATTGGTTCTTTACCAAGCTGGGGGCGTCATCATGAGGAGGAAGGAGAATTCACTTATGCGCGGGCGCACGTTTCCTATTTTGCTGTTGTCGCTGGCGGGAGCCTTGGGCGGGTTGACGCTGGCATGGGCCTGGGGTGGGCCGTCTTCATCATGGGATGATCCCGTCGAGCAATGGGGCAAGATCAAATTCTCGCACAAGAAACACGTCGAAGAAGCGGGCGCGGAATGCAGCGCCTGCCATGCCGCGGCCACCACCAGCGAGAAAGCCGCTGACCTGCTGTTTCCGAAACACGCGGAATGCGGCGCCTGTCACGCCGAGGTGGAAAGCGAGAACACCGAAGACTGCAAATTCTGCCATACCGATATCGACAACCTCGAAGCCTATGCCGCACCGCAGCGGCTCGACCTCGTTTTCAGCCACCAGCAACACGTTACCGGCCAAAAGCTCGAATGTGCTGCCTGTCATGCCGGCATTGAAAAATCCGAGAAACCGAGTGTCGCCTACCTGCCGGCCATGGCCTCCTGCTACTCCTGCCACAACGACGTGACCGCGAGCAATGCCTGCGAGTCATGTCATCCGCGGGTGGAAACGATGCTGCCGCTGACCCATCGCGCGCCGGATTGGGCCAAGCAACACAAACGCTTGATCCGCGCCGATCACACCAGCAGCGATTGCGCGGTTTGCCACACCGACAATTTCTGCCAGACCTGCCACGCCGAGGCCACGCTGCAGCTCACGCGCGGCGATCTGCGCCGCAGCCTGGCGGAGAATCGTCCGGCGCCTTCCGGCAAGAACCCGCAGGTCAAGCAGAACGTGCACGAGCTGAATTACCTCTTCGTGCACAGTCTCGATCTGCGCGCGAAGCAATCCGATTGCTATTCGTGCCACAATCAGCAAACCTTCTGTGCCGACTGTCACAGCCGCAATCAAGACGCGGGCTTTGCCGCGCCGTTTCCGCTCTCCCACCGCTCGCCTGACTTTGCGCGCATCGGCGTGGGCAGCGGCGGCGGCCAGCACGCCACCCTGGCGCGCCGAGATATCGAGTCCTGCGCCGCCTGTCATGATCTCGAAGGCCGCGATCCGGTTTGCCTCACCTGCCACGTCGACCGCACCCCGGGCCGCGGCAATGATCCCAAAACGCATCCGGCCAATTTTCGCAACGAGAATGGCGAGTGGCATTCCAATGCCGGTTCCACCTGCTACAACTGCCACACCAACACCCAGAAGGCGGGAATTGGTTTCTGTGGTTATTGTCATGGCATGAAGTGAAACGCCGCGAGCGACCGCAGCGCCGGCCGCGTTGAGCTGGCTATCGGTGTCTGTCCCAACATGTTCCAGCCACGGCTGAGCCGGGGTCTCCGGAATCTCGAGTATCGTGACAACTCCGAGGAGATTGATGCAACGGCCAAGCCGTCGCAGGAACATTCTTTCAGCAGTTCTCGCTTTCGCGCGGACGTTATTCAGCGGCCCTCTGTGGCTGGCCGGCGAGGCGCCCGAGGGAAACAAGTTGGTCATTTGAAAAAAGCCTGATGACTATGAAAGCCAAGATGAAGCAACTTCTCTTACCGCTCTTGGGAATGTCACTGCTGCTGCTCAATGCCTGCAGTGATCCGCAAGAGGCGCCGACGGCGGCGCAAAACGAAGTCGACGTTCATGGCGAAGGCTGGCGCGATCCGACCTCCCCGAATTTTCACGGCAAGGTGCTGGCAGCGCAGAGCTATGATGCCAAATCCTGCCGGCCCTGCCACGGCAGCCAATTCGACGGCGGTCTGGCGGAATCCTCCTGCCGGAAATGCCACGTCACTTATCCGCACCCGCCGGGCTGGGTGAATGCCTCCTCGCCGAACTTTCACGGCGAAACGCTGGCAGGCGTGAACTACAATCTCAACCTGTGCAACAGTTGCCACGGCAACCAGTTCGACGGCGGCACCTCCGGCGTCTCGTGTCGTTCTTGCCATGCGACTTATCCGCATCTGGCGGGCTGGGTGAATCCCACTGCCGCGGAATTTCACGGCAAGGCGCTGGCGGCGCAAAATTACGACGCGACCGCCTGTCAGGCTTGTCACGGCGCACAATATGATGGCGGCACTTCCGGCGTGTCCTGCAAAGGCTGCCACGCCACTTATCCGCATCCGCAGGGTTGGGTGAATGCCTCCTCGCCCAGCTTTCACGGCGAAACGCTGGCCGGCACCAACTACGATCTCAACCTCTGCAGCAGTTGCCACGGCAGCCAGTTCGACGGCGGCACCTCCGGCGTCTCATGCCGCACGTGCCATGCGACCTACCCGCATCTGGCGGACTGGATGAATCCCGCGGCCGCGGCATTTCACGGCAAGGCGCTGGCGGCGCAGAATTACGACGCGACCGCCTGCCAGGCTTGTCACGGCGCACAATATGACGGCGGCAGCTCCGGCGTGTCCTGCAAAGGTTGTCACGCCAGTTATCCGCACCCGCAGAATTGGATTGCCGGAGCGGCCTCGCATTATACCTTCTTGAAAAGCAACAGCTATGACCTCAATTCCTGCCAAATCTGTCACGGCCAGGATTATGCGCTGGTGAAAGTCAATAACTCGTGCTTGACCTGCCATACCCAGCAAAACGGTCCCGAGGCCTGCAACACCTGCCACGGCAATCCTGCTGCCAGCGCGGCCGATTTGAAGAATTCTGCGCCGCCCAAAGGCCTGGATGATGAAACCGAGGCCACCACGCCGGCAGTGGGCGCGCACCAGGCGCATCTCGGGTATTTCACCCAATTGACCACGGCCGCGGTGTGCCAGGAATGCCATGCGGTGCCCACCAGCTTTGCGCTTCCCAATCACATCGATGACAATACCCGCGCCGAAGCGGTTTTTGTCGGCCCGCTGGGCGCGCGCCAAACCGAAGGCGGGGCGCGTGTGCCGCAGGTGGTGTATGATTTCAACACCAACACCTGCAGCAACAGTTACTGTCACGGCAATTGGGCCTTGCGCAAGGCGCAGTCACCGAATGATTTCGGTTTTGCCGCCGAGGTGATGACCGGCAGCAACGCAGCGCCCAGTTGGGTCAATAGCGGCTCTGCGCCTTGTGGTTCCTGCCATGGCTTGCCGCCGACCGGTCACACGCCGTTTGCCCTCACCGCCTGCACCATTTGCCATCAGGGGGTGGTGGATGGTTTCGGCAACATCACCGACAGGACCAAGCACATCAACGGCAAAGTGAATGTGCTCGGCCTGGAGTACGACATGTATTGATCTGCGCGGCGCCAGGCCGAGTTGCCGGCGCAATGCCAGAGGAGTTTTGTTCGGCAGTCTGAGTTTCGTTGCGAGAATACCTCGCCGCAAAACACAAAAGCCCAAACCGGAGTTTGGGCTTTTGTGTTTGAGAGTGCAAAGAACCACCGCATTGAGACTGCGGCAGAGCGACCGCGGGCCGTAGCAACTGGGCCGCGACCCCCTCCTGCGCGCCGCGTGCTGGCGGGGATCACTCCTTTTGCAGCGTCACGTCCTGCACGCAGGTCCAGAGGTTGTGCGCGTCCTTCTGCAAATGCTGCAACGAGTAGATGCTGCCCGGCCGGCGCGCTTGCGCCTCGATATTGGGCGTCACGAAGGGATCGCCGGCAAACACGATCTCGAACACGCGGCGCTGGTGGCCGGGCGCCGTCACCACGTAGTGAATGTGCGCCGGCACGCGGCTGCCGGGATAAGGCCCGGGTTTGATCGTGCGATATTCATACCGGCCGTTGGAATCGGTGCTCATCGTCCCTTGCAGCCGAGGATCTTGATTGCTGTTGCGCTGGTCGCGCGAATAATTGCCGTGTCTGTCCGTGTGATAAACGTAGACCGTGGCGCCGGCCACCGGAGTCTTGCCGTCTTCACTGAAAACGGTTCCGGAAACGCGCAGAGGCTCGCCTGGTTCATCCGGCGGCGCGAGCACAGCCTGCCAGGAGGGACGGGAAGCGGCTTGATCGTCCGGCTGCGCCCAGGCGAGCGCGGCAAGCAACAGCAGCAGGGGGAATTGCAATCGTCTCACGAATCTCTCTCCACGGAAATGAAAAACGCCGATGAACATTGATTGCGGCTGCAGCCAGGATTTGAGGCTGAGGACAGGATAGCCGGCAGCGGCGTTCAAGCCATTCGGTCCAATGGCAAATCCGCCGATGCGGAGCAGGCTGCCGGAATCGAGCAGAGATGGTGAAAACTGGCGGAAGGAAATCAGCTCAACGCCCGCAGCTGTTGCCGTAAAACTTCCCACACCCGCTGAATGTCCGCCGCGGTGACGCGCAGATGGCTGATCACCAGCCGGATCACGAAGCGGCCGTCGAGCTTGGTATGTGAGAGAAAGGCCTCGCCGGTTTGGTTGACCGCGTGCATCAGCCTTTCGTTGAGTTGATTGAGCCGGCTCTCCTCGTTCAGGCCGGCGGGATGGGCGCGAAAACAGATCGTGCTCATCGGCACCGGCGCCAGGCGCTCGAAATCCGGGTGTTGATCGATCCAATTTGCAAACTCGCGGGCGAGGCGCAGATGTTCGCGAATGCGCGCCTGCAATCCCACCACGCCGAAATAGCGCAGCACGAACCACAGCTTGAGCGCGCGAAAACGCCGCCCCAGCGGAATGCCGTAATCCATGTAGTTGATCACCTCGCCGCCCGGTGCCGTGCGCAGATATTCGGGCACCAGGCTGAAGGCGCGGCGCAACACTTCCGGCTTGCGCGTGTAAAGCACGCTCAGGCCCATCGGCACGAACAGCCATTTGTGGGGATTGACCACGAAAGAATCCGCGAATTCGCAGCCGGAGAGCACGTGCCGCATTTCCGGAACGATTGCCGCGGTGCCGCCGTGCGCCGCATCGACGTGCAGCCAGAGGTTTTCGGCGGCGCACACGCGCGCGATGCCGGCCACGGGGTCGATGCTGGTACAGGAGGTGGTGCCCACCGTTGCCACGACACAAAACGGCCGCCAGCCTGCGCGACGATCGTCTTGAATCGCCTGCGCCAAAGCCGCGGGCTGCATGCGAAATTCCTCATCCACCGGAATGCGGCGAATGCCCTCCTGGCCCACGCCGATCAACAGCGCGGCCTTGTCGATGGAAGAATGGGTATAGTCCGACACGTAGAGCCGCAGCCGCGGCAGCTCATGCCGGCCAGCCATGCCGCGTTCGCGAATCTGCAGGTCGCTGAGTTGCTCGCGCGCGGCGGCCAGCCCATGCAGCGTGCTGTTGGAGGCGCCGTCAAAGATGATGCCCCAGAAATCAGTGGGCAGCCCCAGCATTTGCCGCAGCCAATCGAGCGTCACGGTTTCGAGTTCGGTGGCGGCGGGGCCGGATTGCCACAGCATGTTGTTGTTGTTGAAAGCCGCGGCCAGCACTTCGGCGAGAATGCCGGGCCCGCTGGCGGAGGAAGTGAAGTAGGCAAAGAAGCGCGGGTGATTCCAGTGCGTCATGCCGGGCATGATGACCCGGTCGAGATCGGCCAGAATGGCGGCCATGTCTTCGCCGTGTTGTGGCGGTGTTGCCGGCAGGCCACGGCGCACCTCACCGGGCTGCACCGCGGCCAGCGCCGGAAGACGCCCAACTTCATGCAAGTAGTCCGCAATCCAATCGATCACTTGATGGCCAACGCGGCGAAACTCTTCAACCGGCATGTCGCCGCATGCGAGTTCTGTTCTGTCGGTGTTCATGTGCTCTCTCATTTGAACTCATCGCCAAGCGGGCCGCTGCTCGCGCATGGCCGCGGCCACGGCCCGGGCATTCTGCTCCTGCGTTTTCTCCAATTCAACTATCACGCTGTCATAGTCCTGCTGCTCGCGATTTTGGCTCAGTTTGAACTTCGCCTCCAGGCGCGTGATCCGCATCTCCACGCCCACCACGCCTCGCATTTCGCGAGCCACGAAATCCGGCGGTAAATGCTCCAGGCGATAGGGCCGCTCAGCCGCATGGCCGGATTCGTATTTGTCCACTTGCCTTTTCAGCAGTGCATACAACTCCTCACCGGCCTCGATCACCCGCAGCCGGCCATAGGCATGCACCGCAATGTAGTTCCACGTCGGCACATTGAGCTCATGATACCAGCGTGGTGAAATGTAGGCGTGCGGGCCGCTGAAGATCGCCAGCGCCTCTGCTTCCGGTTGCAAGGTGCGCCACTGGGAATTGGCGCGGGCAAGATGGCCGCGCAGATATTTTTCGTCCGCCGCGCCCGTTTCCAGCTCCAGCGGCAGATGCGTCGCCACCGGCGTTCCGCCTTCCACGCTGACGAGCACGGCAAAGCTGTTCTGCTGCATGAAGCGCTCGATCCGGCCGCGGTCGGTTTCTTGAAAGCGCTTGGGAAGGTACATGGCGTTATTCATCCGGTTGGTTGCGAAACTCGTGCAGGGCAGGGGACTTCGCTTTCATGGCCGCTCTTTCAGGATCGAGAGATACTCGATCCACGGGCCGACGGCGTGCGCGTATTGCTTGGCGAGCACGCGCGCGATCTGCCCGAGATGATCCAAGTCATGCACCACCCAGGTGGCGAGGAGCTGGCGCAACGTGACCGCGCCGAAAGCAGGGTGGGTGCCCCGGCGGTCGAGATGCTGCTCCGTCAACTGCCACTGCTGCAGCGTGGCGAGACTCTGCTGCCGCAGCAGCGTGAAAGTATCGAGCAGCTCGGCCAGCGTTTTGCCTTTGCTTTCGGAGAATTGCGCCAGGCGGTCGAACGGATCGAATGGCCGGGCCTCGCCCTGTTCGAGAATGATGCGGGCGCGCGGAATCCAATCGGTGCGTTCGCCGTGAAGCAGATGGCCGACCACATCGAACGGGCTCCAGGTGCTTCCGCCTTCATTGTGGTTGATCCAGGGCTCTGGCAAATCCTGCAGCAGAGTGTGCAGAACCGCGGGCGTGCGGCGCAGCAGCGTCACCGCATGAGGGAGTGAAAATTCCATGGCAAGATCCATCTCGAGTTGAGTCACGGCAATGCGCAGCGCCTTGAGGGGCAGCCGTGGCATATGATATCACACACAACTGTGATTGTCCAGGTCAACTTTGGGTATGACGATTCGAGGTGGGCAGTTGTTCAACCGCGGCGGAGACCACGGCAGGAAGGCAACGAGTAGCAAAATGAAAAACTTCTTGACTGTGCTTGCCGCCAACGCCGAAGGCGGTGCAGAAGAAAACCCAGTGTGCCCGGCTTCCGGGCACACTGGGTAAATCTGATCAGCATGGATCCAGAGTGATTCGCGGCATTGCTTTGGCGCAGGTCAACTTTTGCGGCGATAGTGAATTTGCCATTTGAGCTGCCAGGTTTTCCCCTCATCATGTGAAGCCTCCCAGTTCCAATCCAATTCCGTGGGCGTGAGGTTGTGCCACACCATACGCTGCAGGAATTCGCTGCCCTCCGGCGTCGTGGCCTGGCGCACGAGAATCATCTTGCCGTCGCGGAAACCGCCGGTGAAATCGAGATAACTGCCTTCATTGTCAACCCAGGTTTGCTGCCACTCGCCGGTGTGCCGGTTGTAAACGGAGAAACTGAGGCCGCGCAGCGAAACCGGTGATTCAGCGCTGAAACTTTCCTCGATCACACAACTGTCGAGAATCGCGCGGATCCGGTTGGTGCCGCGGCCGGTTTGCCCGGCAGGCAGACCGGTGTGTTCGCCCGGCCAGGTCAGTTCCCATTCTCCCAGCCAAAAGTCAAACTGCCGCGCTGCAGGAATTGCCGCGCCACAGCGGGTTTCTTGCCACACACAATCCGGCACCAGGGCAGCGCTTGCCAGACTGCTGCTCACCAGCACGCAGGTCAACGAAAACATCAAACCAGCTTGCATATGCTCTCCCGATTTTGAGGTTGCCATGCCAGCCCTGCACCGTGCGATTTCACTTCAGCAACAACAGCCGCTTCGTTTGCATCTCAGCACCGGCCGTGAGGCGGTAGAAATAAACGCCGGCCGGCAGCAGGCGGCCATTGGCATCCCTGCCCTCCCAGGCCACGCGGTAGCTGCCGGCGTCTTGCACATGATCCACCAGCGTCGCGACTTTTTCACCGAGAAGGTTGTAGAGACTCAGGTTCACTTTCACGCTTCCGCGCAACTGGTAGCCGATGGTCGTGGCCGGATTGAAGGGATTGGGATAATTCTGCTGCAGCGCGAACGCTGCGGGCCGATCGGCGGAATTGTCCTCCACGCGCGTGAGGCCTCCGGTTTCGTCAATGGTCACGAACTGATTCGCCGCGAGCTGGTGCAGCCGCGTGCGCTTGCCGGAGGGCCAAAATACCTGCAGTGAATCCACCTGCGTTGCGCCGCCCAGACCAAAATGCGCCACCAGCCCGGTTTGACTGCCAAACCCGGTCTGCCCGGAAATCTCGCGGGTTTGCAGAACCGCCTTGCCGTTGATGGTCGCGAATGCCCTGAGCTTGGCGCCGATGGCCGTCGTGTTCGAGGTGGTGCCGATCAATTTGACCTGCAGCCAGTGCTTGTCGTTGCCGGCATTGAAGTAGAGCAAGCTGTTCAAGTTGTTGACGGTCACGAACAGATCCAAATCGCCGTCGCGATCATAATCGACCCAGGAGGCGCTGGTGGCGAAGTTGTTGTCCGCGGCAAAGGGATTGTCGGCGAGCCGCGCGAAAGTGCCGTCGCCTTCGTTGCGATACAACGCGCTGGGCCGGTCGGTGTTGGTAACGAACAAATCGAGATCGCCGTCATTGTCGAAATCGCCCCAGCTCGAGCCTTGCGAAGACTCGGCCTCGGTCACGAGCGCGCCGCTGGTGACTTTCACAAAAGCGCCGTTGCCCTGGTTTTGATAGAGAGAATTCGCCTGTTGCTGGCCATTGGCGACGAACAAGTCAAAGTCGCCGTCGTTGTCATAGTCGGCCCAGCTCGCGCCACGCGACTCGCCGTGGTCATTGACGAGATCGCCGCTGGTGATGCGGGTGAAGCTGCCGTTGCCGGCATTGACATAGAGAAAGTTGTTCTCGTTGCGGCTGTTGGCGACGAACAGATCGAGATCGCCGTCGTTGTCGAAATCCGACCAGGCGGCAGCTTGCGAAAAGCCGCGATCGTTCACCGGCGCGCCGTCCGTCTGTTTGGTGAAAGAATCGCCCGCATTCACATAAAGTGAGTTGTTGGTGCCGACATTGGCCACGAACATGTCCAGGTCGCCGTCATTTTCAATATCGACCCAACTGCAGCTCGAGGAAAGCTCGCGGTCGGTCACGAGCGCGCCGCTGGTGATTTTTTCGAATGTGCCGCCGCCCTGGTTTTGGTAAAGGGCGTTGGCCTGGTTGAAATTGACCACATACAGATCGAGATCGCCATCGTGGTCGTAATCGCCCCAACTCGCGCTCTGCGAATTGCCGCCGTCCGTGACCGGCGCGCCTGCGGTGATCCGGGCAAAACTGCCGTTGCCGAGATTGGCGAACAGCGCGTTGTTCTGGCTTTGGGCGTTGGCGAGGAAGACATCGAGATCGCCATCGGCATCGAAATCCGCCCAGCTCGCAGCCAGCGCGGCACTGGTCACGTTCGCCAGCTCGCCGGTGCTCGCGCGGCCGAATTGCAGCGCGCGAATCAAATCCGGCTGGGTGATGGTCTTTGTCGCAACGCCGTTGGCGACGGTGAGGCTTACAGTGTAGCGGCCGGCGGCGGTAAAGGTCCAAACCGGATTCGGCTCGCGGCTGTCGATGGCGCCGTCATTGTTGAAATCCCACGCCCAGCTCGTGACCGGCGCCTGTGGGTCTGCCAGCGACAAATCCGTGAACTGCACGGTAAAAGGCACGACGGCCTCGATGACATCCGTATTGAAAGCGGGCCGCAACGTTCCGGCGCTGACTTGCTCGGTCACCGGCAGAATCTGATTCGCGGCCACCTCAGTTAGATATTCGACATTGCCCGACGGCCAGATGATAATCAGCGAATCGATGCGGGTGGCCTCAGCCAGACCGAAATGCACCCGCAGGCTGTTGTGGCCGTTGAAGGCGTTCTGCGCCGAGATTTCTCGTCGTTGCCAGACGCTGCGGCCGTGCACGGTCGCCTTGATCTGCACCTTTGCGCCGATGGCCGCGCGATTGGATTGCGTGCCGGCGCAGACCACTTGCAGCCAGTTGTTGCCGTTGGCGAGATCGTTGCGATACAGCGCCTGGGCCGTGCCGGTGCCGGCGATGAAGAGATCAAGATCACCATCATCGTCGTAGTCGCCGGCAGAGGCGCCGGCGGCATTGCTGTTCACGGGTTTGTCGAGAATGGCCAGGCCGGTAACGCGGGTGAAAGTGCCGTCGCCCTCGTTGCGATAATAGCGATTGGGGAAGCCGCTCTCGTTGGTCACGAAGCAATCGAGATCGCCGTCATTGTCGAAGTCCGCCCAGATGTTGCCCAGGGAGATATCGCTGTCCGTCACGATCGCGCCCGAGGTGATTTTGGTGAAGGTGCCGCCGTCGTTGCGATAGAGTTGATTCACCAAGCCGTTGGTGTTGCCGCGGTAGTTGGTGACAAAGGCATCAAGGTCGCGATCATTGTCATAATCGATCCAGTTGAAGTTCTGGCCGTCCCGCGCATCGCTGGCCAGCGGGCCGGTGCTGAGGCGGATCAAATCCGCAGTTCCGGTCTCGCTGAGCCGGTTTTGGTAGAGAAAATCCGGGGCCGTCGAGCCGTTGGCGGGGCCGGCGCCGATGAAGAGATCACTGTCGCCATCGTCGTCATAGTCCGACCAGATGGCAATCGTGTAAGGCGCCTGGCCGGTGGTGACGTCGCTGTCGGTGATGCGGCTGAAAATGCCGGCCCCCTGATTGCGAAAGAGGTGGTTGGTGAGCGGTGCACCGACGAAATTGGCGGGGTGGGTGATGACCAGATCGACCCAGCCGTCGTTGTCATAGTCCGACCAGGCACACGACCAGCCGCGATTCTCGAAGGCTTTGCCGATCTCGCCGGCAGTGACGGCGGTGAAGCGGCCATTGCCCTCGTTGCGATAGAGAACGGAACGCGCGTCGGAGAAGAAGCAATCGAGGTCGCCGTCGTTGTCGTAGTCTGCCCAGCTCGTGCCGCTGCCCAAGCCGCGCACCAGGCCGGCGCCGAGGCCGTGATCGTTGACCCGCGTGAACTGGCCATTGCCCTCATTGCGATAGAGCTTGTCGCGATTCGCAAACAAGTCGAGATCACCGTCATTGTCGAAGTCGATCCAACTGCATCCGTTGTAGCCATTGGCACCCTGATCCACGGCAATGGGGTTGGCGGGATCGGTGAGGCGCACGAAGTTTTGTGACCAAACCGGGTGGGTGCAAACGATGGTGAGCAGCACGGCCAGCAGTTGCGTGCCATGACGCTGCGACCAAGCCGGCAGCAAGGGTAGACGTGAGTGCATGTTTGTCTCCTAAGAATTGACCTGCGCAGAGAATTTCGACTGGGGCAGAGGATACTGAGATTCGTCACGGCTTGCAATCACCCGATCAGGTGGTTTTGGGGTAGGCGGGAGCAGGACATGCCGGCGAAGTGTCGCCTCGTTTTCCACACCAGAAATGCTGTTGCATCTCGTGGGCAAATGGAATACTTTCGGCGAGCTTTTTGTCCCGGTGCCGGCGCCGGCCGTGCGAAGATTGCGGCGCCATGCTGCGTTCGCTTCTTCACCTGATGCCAGAGAGAACAGACTTCCGAAATGAAACGCAACCGGCCGCACTCGCCACGCCCGCGAGCTGCTCGTGATCACAAAACCAGGCTGTGGGAAAAAGCCCTGACGCTGCATCGCGAGATCCTGACCCTAGATACGCACGCCGACACACCGCTGGTCTTCCTGAAACAGCCGTTTGATTTGGCCGAGCGCCAAGCTGCAGGCCATGTCGATCTGCCGCGGTTGCGCGCTGGCATGTTGCGGGCGCAGTTTTTCGCCGCCTACACGCCTCCCCGTTTTCGCATGGGCGAAGGCGCCCTGAACTTCGGCATGCGCATGCTCGATGCCATTCATCAAATGATCGAACGCCATCCCGCGGACCTGGAGCTGGCGCGGCATTCCTCCGACTTCAGCCGCATTGCGGCGCAGGGCAAAATCGCGATTGCCATCGGCATGGAAAACGGCGAACCCATCGAGCGCAATCTGGCCAACCTGCGCAACTTCCACCGGCTGGGTGTGCGCTATCTCACGCTCACGCATTGGTTCAACAATCATCTCGGCGACAGCTCGACCGATGAGGCGCCGTTGTGGCACGGCCTGAGCGATTTCGGCAGGGAGGTGGTGCGGGAGTGCAACCGGCTGGGCATCATGATCGATGTTTCCCACGTGCACGACGAGGTGGTGAAGGAGTGTTTGGAACTCAGCACGGCACCGCTGGTGGCGACGCACTCGAATGCGCGCGCGTTGTGTGATCATCCCCGCAATCTCAGCGACGAACTGTTGCGGCAAATCGCCGAGGCCGGCGGCGTGATTCAGGTCAATTTCTGCAATGACTTTCTCAGTCAGCCGCATTGCGACAACAGCCGCGCCTATGAGGCGGAAGACCGGCGGCTGCGTCACCTGCTCCACGATGAGGCTGAAATCGCCGAGCGCATGCAGGCCTGGCGGGCGGCCTGGCCACCACCGCCGCGGCCACCGCTCTCCGTGGTCGGCGATCACATTGCGCACATCGTGCGGATCACCGGCAGCGTCGAGCATGTGGGAATCGGCTCCGACTTTGACGGCGTCAAATCCACGCCGCAGGGTCTCGACGACGTGAGCGCCATGCCGAAGTTGACCTGCCATCTGCTCGAGCGCGGCTTTGCGGCAGACGATTTGCGCAAGATTTGGGGCGAAAATCTGCTGCGGGTGATGGCCGCCGCCGAGAGGACGGCCGGCGTCCGCGCAGACGGATAAGCGCGCGCGTCTTTCGCCGGCAGACCTGCCATTTCCAAAACTATCACTTTCGATAGGTTTATCCGTTGCTGCAAAGCCTTAAATTTGACCGCGTAAAGTGCCGCCCGGCGAGGGCCGGCCATGCCACCCGGCGCGCCGCCCTTGTGCGTTTACGGCCACCCCGCGCGGCACGGGTGTGCGCCAAAATTGACAGCGTGCTTCAGTATGAGAAGAGCAAATGGTTGACGCCGAAACGAAAGACAAAAGCATCCGCATTGCCGTGGTCGATGATGATGCTCATGTGCGCCAGGGCCTGTGGTGGTTGCTGAACAATGTGATGGGGTTGAGCTGCGCCGGCACGTACGCAAGCTGGGGCGAGTTGCTGGCGGCCAATGCACCGCCGCCGGACGTTCTGCTGTTGGATGTCAATTTGCCCGAGGCCTCCGGCCTCAGCGGCATTCCGCCGCTACGGGCGAAGTTCCCCGGCCTCAAGATCATCATGCATTCCAATTTTGATGACGAGGACAAGATTCTGGCGGCGCAAGCGGCCGGTGCGAATGGGTACGTCTTGAAGAACGCCTCCGCGCCTCAGTTGTATCAATCCGTCATGCAGATCTATCGCGGCGAGGCTGTCTGGCCGCCGGGCTTCGAGCCGAACGGCAATTCCGCCGCCGGGCACGGACACGGCTCGCTGTTCAAAGCGCTGGCGCGAAAATTCCGCCGCCATTGAATTGCCGCAACGCGTGTGATCCGGGGAAAAGGTACGGCGCAGAATCGCCGACGTCGTGGCTGCGCCGGCCGGTTCAGCACACGCTGCCAGGCATACCCGACTGGCGGTTCCGCTGCAAAAGTGCAGGGTATCGCTACTCTGACTTGTTTGGGTGGCTCATTTGACTTGTGCCCGCTTCGGGATCAAGCGCCTGGGCGGTTTTTCCAGTTCCGGACAGACACACCGTCATTGTACAAAAGCTTGACTGCCCACCTGGCTTTCTGACACTTCCCGCGTTTCTCTTCCGCAATTCCTCCCTCAACCTATCATATCTCACAGGCGGCCGCGCGATTTTGACACGCAAAACCACTAGTTCTGATAGGCGAAATCGCCGGCGCGATTTCGTAGATTATGGCCGTGCACCGCGCAATTTCTGCTGCGCGCGAGCGCAGCCCGCGGGCACGAGAGTACGGCAAATCCTGTGGTCCGGTCTCATTCAATTTTCAAGCAAAGGAGAGTTCTCATGAAGAAAACGATGGTGTTGTTGGCGCTGCCCGTTGCCCTGGCGGTGAGTCAGCCGGCGCAGTCGCAAACCCGAGTCGGTGGGCTGTTCGGCGTCAACTTCGCCGGCCAGAGCATCGCGGCCACCTACGACGCCTCCGAGCTTTCCAGCCGCACGGTTTTCGGTTTGGGCGCGGTGGTGGATGTGCCGCTGCGCGAGAAAATGACGCTGCATCTGGAGCCGATGTATCTGCAAAAAGGCGCGAAGGCCGAGCATGATGACTACGAAACCAGAACCGAAATGACCTACCTTGAAATCCCGGTGCTGGCGAAGTACACCCTGGGCAACAGCCTCTATCAGCCGTATGTCATGGCCGGCCCCTCCCTCGGCTTTCGCCTGGGCGCCAATTACGTGCGCGATTGGCAGGAGGGCGAGGATGACAAAACCGACATCAAGGATCGAACCACCGGCATGGATTTCGGCCTGGCCCTGGGCGGCGGCGTGAGCTATCCGCTCGGCGACAAGTCGCTCTTCGCCGAAGCGCGTTACAGCATGGGCCTGAAGGATATCGACACTTCTGAGCGCTCCAGCTTGAAGAATAAGGGCCTGCAGTTCATGGTCGGCGCCACCGTGCCGTTCGGCAACAAGGGCGGCAACGCCAAAGGCGCAATCGGTGCGAAGAAGTCCGAGCCTTTGCCGCGCGCCGCGGTGGAGCAGAAGCCCCAAGTCGCGGAAAAATCCGCCGTGGCAGAAGCCGCAGCGCCCCGGCCTGCGCAAGTGACGGCTGCTTCCGGCAATGCCGGCACCAACGCAGCTCCCGCGAAAACCGCCACCACCAAGAAATCGGCGGCTGCGAAGAAGACCACGAGCACCGCGAAACCTGCCGCCGCGTCGACTTCCACGAACTCGAAGCCGGCAACGACGGCTGCGACCAGCACGCAGAAGACGGCACCGAAGAAGTAACACCTGCGGCACAGATTCCTCTCCAAAAACTGCAGGGGCAGCGCGCCGGCGCGCTGCCCCTGTTTGTTTTGTGTGGCAGCCATTTTGTCCAGTGAATCCCTGCGCTCGCGGACAATGGCACCTGAATTGCCGTTTGGGCACCACCACGCCCCGATGTTTTCCCGGCGTGACGCGTAACCAGTTGTGATCAGTGAATTGGCGCGGCGCTCGGCGCCGCACGTCATGCTGCGATTTCGAATTACAGGATCGTAAAGAACGCAAACTTTCAGGCGCAGGAGAAGACAATGTTTGCAGCAGCAGAAGCAAGGGCAGGGAGGAGCGCGAGCAATCCGGTGGTCCGCTGGGGCATTGCCATGCTGGCCTTGTTGGCCGTCGCTTGCGAAGAGCAGGTGATGCAACCGCAAGTAAAAGGCCGGCCGCTCTACGCGGTGGACAGCGGAAACAACTTGATCCGGTTCGGCAGCCTCAGCCCGGACACGGTGAGCAGCAAAGCCCTTTCCGGCCTGCAGCCCGGCGAGGTAATTCTCGGTATTGATTTCCGGCCGGTTGACGGCAGGCTGTATGGCATCAGCAACCTCAGCCGCGTTTACACCATCGACACGGTCTCGGCCGCGGCGCTGCCGGTGCGCTCGACCCCGCTCAGCGCTGCACTCACCGGTTCGTTCTTCGGATTCGGCTTCAATCCCGTTCCCGACAAAATGCGCGTGCACAGCAATGCCGAACAGGATTTGCGGGTGGATCCGGTGACCGGCGCGCTCGCCCGGGATTCAACGCTCGCCTATGATAACGGCGATCTCTATTTTGGCGCCAATCCCAACATCGTCGGTACCGCCTACACCAACAGCGTTGCCGGCGCGACCACGACTGTCCTCTACGCGATCGATTCCAATTGGGACGTGCTGGTCTATTTGCCCAGTCCGAACAACGGCAGGATGCTCACCATCGGCGCTCTCGGCGTCAACACCAATGACTTTGTGGGCTTTGACATTTCGGCGCCGGACGGCCTGGCCTACGCCGCGCTGACGCCTTCTGTCAACGGCAATTCAGGCTTGTACCTCGTCAATCTCTCGACCGGCGTGGCCAGCTTTCAGGGCAATATCGGCGGCAGTTTTCCCGTGCACACGCTGGCGATCGCGCCCTAGTGCGAGGACCGAGAATCGGGTTACAATTTGTGTATCCCAATTACACGAGTGATTTCGAAAATGTACTTCTGCTTGCAGGTGATACAGATTCTTCCACGCCGCGTCTTGGAGGTTGGGTAGTTACGAGCAGAGCAAAAGCAATGAAGTCAACAGCTTGTTGCGGGGAGGCGCGGGCGGGGTATTGATCCGCGGCTGCATAACGCACGCGGCACGGCGATTGCTAATGATTCGGGCAGAGTGAATTTAGGAATGTACTGACACGGAATGTCGGTTCACAGACTGTGGCTCCCCCTCACAGCCAAGAGGCTCGGGTCGAATGACTCGGGCCTTTTTTATTGGGAATTTACCTCCAAAATCCCCATTCCCAAAGTTTCGGCATGTTGGAGTAATGGCGAAATTGCCAGGTCTTCGTCGATCTCCGGCCAGTGAATGCCATAGCCGGAGGGTGCAACCTCAAAACGCTTTCGTTGAGCCAGGTTAGCATTTGCCAGTCTCAACGAACAATCTTCCCATCGGATGCGATACGATTTGCCGTCAACGTCGAGGTACAAAAAATTCTCGTCCGCTTCAATCGACTGGATGTCATGGATTCTGGCCATTATTTCACTCCTTCATCTCTTAGTCTGTAACCCACCCCCGGCTCGGTGAGCAAATAGCGCGGCCGCGCCGTGTCGGCCTCGAGTTTGCGCCGTAACTGCGCAACATGAACGCGCAGATTGTGGCTTTCCTGGCTGTAGGTTTGTCCCCACACTTCTTTGAGCAATTGTTGATGCGTCAAAACTCTGCCGGCGTGTTTTGCCAGCGTTGCCAGCAGTTTGAATTCGATGGGCGTGAGGTGAATTTCGTTTTCCGCCAGCAATACTTGCCGCCGCGCGAGATCGACGCGCAATTCGCCCAGCGCAATCAAAGGATCTTCAGGCTCGCCGGCCGCGCGCGCGGCATGGCGCAGCGCCACCCGCAGCCGCGCCAGCAACTCGCCCACGCCGAACGGTTTGGTGAGATAGTCATCCGCGCCGGCATCGAGCGCGGCGATCTTGTCCTGCTCCTGGCCGCGCGCGGAGAGCACAAGAATCGGCATCTTCGCCCACTCGCGCAGGCGCTTCGTCACCTCGAGACCGTCAATGTCGGGCAATCCCAAATCGAGAATGATGACTTCCGGCTGCTGCGAGGCGGCGAGCTGCAAGCCTTCGTTCCCGGTGGTCGCTTCGAGCAGACGAAATTGATGCGCCGTCAGCGTTGCGCGCAGAAAGCGCCGGATTTGCTCTTCATCTTCAATCAGAAGGATGAGGGTGCTTGATTGGGGCATGATTAAAGCGCAATCTTTGCTTTTTCAGCAAACATCTTCAACCGCGAATCTACGCGAATGAACGCTAATATTCTATTCGCGTTCATTCGCGGTTGTTCCCACGTTTGGTTGTGGCTTGTTCATGTTGGGGAATTAGCTTTCAAAGTTAGGATAAAATTTTGAAAGTGTTTCGCCTATTGAAATGAAATCCCACTGAAAAGGCTTTTTTTCTGTGGCAGTTCTCCTTTTGTGGGCGAAGTCCTCAAAGCTGCTCGAAGAACTCCCATTTTCAGCCTTTCAGCGGCAGCGTAAAGCGAAACGCGGCGCCGCCCTCCGGCCGATTCTCCGCCCAGATGCGGCCGTTGTGCGCTTCGATGATGCTTTTGCAGATCGTCAATCCCAAGCCCACGCCGCCCCGGCCTTCGGCGGCGCGGCTGCGATAGAATTTATCGAACACGCGCTCGATCTCCGCCGGCGGCAAGCCCGGGCCGCGATCCGCAATTTCTATCACGACATTTTCATTCATGACGCGCGCAGAAATTGCGATGGAACTTGCGGCCGGCGTGTATTTGATGGCGTTTTCCAGAAGATTGATGAAAACTTGCTCGAGCAAAACGCTGTCAAAAGCGACGAAAGGCAAATCTGGCGGTAAATGAGTTGTCACTTGCCGTCCAGTTAACTGTTCGTCCAAACGCGTGAGCGCCGCGCCGATGACTTCTTCCAGCGGCTGCCATTCTTTGTTCAATTTGACGGCGCCGGATTCCAGGCGCGTCATGTCCAACAAATTTCTCACCAGGCGATTCAAGCGCGCCGCCTCGTCATGAATCGTTTGCGTCAATTCGCGCCGCGTTACGGCCGGCAGCGCGTTCTCCGGTTCCAGCAGGCTGCTGGCCGCGCCGGTGATGGAAGCGAGCGGCGTGCGTAAATCATGCGAAACCGAGCTGAGCAGGGTGTTGCGCAGTTTCTCCGTTTCGATCATGATCTGAGTGCGCTGCGCTTCCTCCGACAAACGTGCACTTTCCACGGCCAGTGCAATTTGATTGGCAAAGGTCTCCAGCAGTTGCAGAAGTTCGGGGTTCTGCATGTTGCCGGCGTTCTGCGGGCGCACACCCAGCACGCCGACAATGCCGCGCGAGGCAAACAGTGGCAGATACAAGGCATTCGCGCCCGGCAGGGTCGCCGTGCCGAGTCCGGCCTTTTGGCGAAGATCATAAACCCATTGCGCCACGCTTTGCTCTTTCGCTTCCGCAGCGAAGTTCGCGCCCGCCGGCGTAGTCAAACGGCCGTTTTCATCCGGCAACAACAAGGCGATTTCGCTTTCGAAAACTTCCTGCATGTGCCGCAAAACGATTTCGCGCACCTGGTCGAGGCTTTTAGCGGTGACCAGCTCGCGGCTCATGTCGTAGAGCTCGGCGGTGCGCTGCTCGCGTCGGCGCGCCGCCTCCGCGGCATGGCGCAAACGCAGCGTCAGCGTGCTGATGATCAACGCCACGACGAACATCACGCCAAAGGTAATGAAATATTCGGGATCGGCAACATTGAAAGTGAGAATCGGCGGGACGAAAAAGAAATTGAAGGCGATGACGCTGAGCAGCGAAGCAAGCAGCGCCGGCCCGCGCCCAAAGCGCGCCGCGATAAAAACGACGCCGAGCAGATAAATCATGATCAAATTCGGCGGCGAGAGGTAAGACGACAAGAGCTTACCCACGCCGCTGCACAAAGCAACGATGAGCAGGCTCAAGAGATAAGACCACCCGCTCTGCGCGCTGCGAAAGGCAAGCGGCAGAGCAGAAGTTTCTTCCTCCGTTTCGCCGCGAATGACGTAGACATCGATGTCGCCGCTGTGCCGTACGATGTCGCCGACCAGCGAACCGAAGAACGCCTCGCGCCAGCGCGCATCCGTTGGTTTGCCGACCACGATCTTGCTGATGTTGCGGCGGCGCGCGAAATTAATGATTTCTTCACTCATGCGCTGCCCGCTGAGCATGAGGGTTTTCGCGCCCAGGCTTTCGGCCAGTCGCAGATTTTGGTGCAAACGGTCGCGATCCGTTTGCGAGAGCCGGGCATGTTGCGGCGTTTCCACATGCACCGCGATCCACTCGGCTCGCAGACTGTGCGCCAGCCGCCGCGCCGCGCGCACCAATCGCGCCGAAGACGGACTTGGTCCCACGCACACCAGAATGCGCTCCGCGGTCGGCCAGGTGGTGATGATGTCGTGTTCATGCCGGTAGGTTTGCATTTGCGCATGCACGCGCTCGGCCGTGCGCCGCAACGCCAAATCGCGCAGCGCGATGAGATTGCCTTTGCGGAAGAAATTCTCGATGGCAGCCGCGGCCTGCTTCGGCACGTAGACTTTGCCCTCTTTCAAACGCAGCAAGAGATCATCCGGCGGCAAATCGACCAACTCGACTTCAGCGGCAGCCTCGAAGATCGCATCCGGCACCGTCTCGCGTACGCGCACCCCGGTGATTTGCGCGATAATGTCGTTCAGGCTTTCGAGGTGTTGGACGTTGACGGTGGTGTAGACATCAATGCCCAGACTGAGCAGTTCTTCCACGTCTTGCCAGCGCTTGGCGTGACGCATTCCTTGGGCGTTGGTGTGCGCCAATTCATCCACCAAGATGAGCGCCGGCTTGCGCGCGAGCGCTGCGTCGAGATCGAATTCACGCAGTTTTGCGCCGCGATAATCGATCACGCGCGCGGGCAGAACCTCCAGGCCGAGCAACAACACTTCGGTTTCTTTGCGGCCGTGCGGCTCGACGTATCCCACCACTAAATCGATGCCTTCTGCCGCGGCTTTGCGCGCGGCTTCGAGCATGGCATAGGTTTTACCGACGCCGGCGCTGGCGCCAAAAAAGATTTTGAGTTTCCCGCGCGCTGCCTGCGCTTCTTGTGATTTGAGGTGGGCAAGCAGCTTGTCGGGATCAGGGCGAGGTTCGATCATGGCGGAATATACGAAAAAGTCGTCGGAATATCAGGGTTCAATACTGCCGCAGCGCCAAATTCAAGCGCAAGACATTTACTCGCGGCTCACCGAGAAACCCCAGTTGCCGTCCTTTAATGTGTTTTTCGACGAGTTGACGAACGAAATTTTCATCAAGATGGCGCGCGTGTGCAACGCGGGAAACTTGATAGTAAGCCGCCGTGGGGCTGATATGCGGATCGAGTCCGCTGCCCGAGGCTGTCACCAAATCAACCGGAATGGGTTGGGTATTGCTCGAATCAGCTTGCTGCAAGGCTTGCACACGCGCTGCGACTGCTTGTAGCAAGGCCTCGTTCGTCGGGCCAAGATTCGAGCCGGCAGAAGCCGCAGCATTGTAGGCAAATGGGCCGGTGGCTGATGGGCGGCTCCAAAAATACTTGGGATCATCGAACGGCTGGCCGATGAGTTCGGAGCCGACGAGTTTTCCATCTTCATAGAGCAAGCTGCCGTTCGCTTGTTGGGGAAAAATGAGCTGGGCGATGCCTGTGACGAGCAGGGGATACGCCACGCCGGTGATGAGTGTCAGCGTGAGCAGAATGAGTAATGAAGTTTTGATCAATGGGCGCATATTATGTCCCGTAGTTTTTATGAAAATTGAAATCATGCTTGTAGTCGCTCCTTCAGGAGCCGGCGTACATGAGCTGCGAGCGCCTAAAGGCGCTACTACGAACCACGAACTTTTTACGCCAGCCCCAGCGCCACCAAAATCAAATCAATCAGTTTGATCCCAACAAAAGGCACGATCAACCCGCCCAATCCGTAGATCAACAGGTTATTGCGCAATAGCGTTGCGGCGCTCATTGGCCGGTATTTGATGCCGCGCAATGCCAGTGGAATGAGAAAGATGATGATCAACGCATTGAAAATTACCGCCGAGAGAATGGCGCTGGCCGGCGTGGCCAGCTTCATGAGATTGAGCGCTGCGAGCGCAGGGTACGTACTCACGAATGCCGCGGGTATGATCGCGAAATATTTCGCGACGTCGTTGGCAATGCTGAACGCCGTCAGCGCGCCGCGCGTCATCAATAATTGCTTGCCGATCTCGACGATCTCGATGAGCTTGGTTGGATTCGAATCGAGATCGACCATGTTGCCCGCTTCTTTCGCGGCTTGCGTCCCGGTGTTCATCGCCACTGCCACGTCGGCTTGCGCCAGCGCGGGCGCATCGTTGGTGCCGTCGCCCGTCATCGCCACCAATCGCCCGCCGCTTTGATGTTCGCGAATGAGTTTCAATTTTGCCTCGGGCGTCGCCTGCGCGAGAAAATCATCGACGCCTGCCTCGGCGGCAATGCTCGCAGCGGTGAGCGGATTGTCGCCGGTGATCATCACCGTCTTGATGCCCATCTTGCGCAATTCCGCAAAGCGTTCTTTGATGCCGCGTTTCACGATGTCCTTCAACTCGATCACACCGAGAACTTTCGCCGCGTCGGCAACCACCAACGGCGTGCCGCCATTTTTCGCGATACTCTCCACCGTGGTCTTAACTTCCATGGGAAATTCTCCGCCACGACTTTGCACGTATTGTTCAATCGCTTCTGCTGCGCCTTTGCGAATCTGACGCCCGTCAAGATTCACGCCGCTCATGCGCGTTTGCGCCGTGAACGGAACAAATGTCGCGCCCAGAGCATGAATGTCACGCTCGCGGAGCCGGTATTTTTCCTTTGCCAAAACCATGATCGACCGTCCCTCCGGCGTCTCGTCAGAAAGCGAAGCAAGTTGCGCCGCGTCCGCCAGAGTTTCCGCGCTCACGCCTGCCGCGGGAAGGAATGCCGTTGCCTGGCGATTGCCCAGCGTGATCGTGCCGGTTTTGTCGAGCAGCAAAACGTCCACATCACCCGCGGCCTCCACGGCGCGGCCGGAGGTGGCAATGACATTGGCTTGAATCATGCGATCCATGCCCGCAATGCCAATGGCCGAGAGCAGGCCGCCAATCGTGGTGGGAATCAGGCACACCAGCAAAGCCACCAGCACGGTCACGGTGATTGGCGACCCTTGTCCGGCCGATTCTACGCTGTAAATCGAAAACGGCAACAACGTCACGGTTGCGAGCAAAAAGACGATGGTCAATGCTGCGAGTAAAATGTTGAGCGCGATTTCGTTGGGCGTTTTTTGGCGTTTCGCGCCTTCGACCAGCGCGATCATGCGATCCAGAAACGCCTCGCCCGGGTTGGCGGTGATGCGCACGATCAGCCAATCGGACAACACTTTGGTGCCGCCGGTAACGGCGCTGCGGTCGCCGCCGCTTTCGCGGATCACTGGCGCGCTTTCGCCGGTGATGGCGCTTTCATCCACCGAGGCAATGCCTGCGACAACCTCGCCATCAGCGGGAATCGCCTCGCCGGCTTCCACCAAAACCACATCGCCTTTGCGCAGCGCGGTCGCACTCACGAGAGAGAAATCTGCCTCGCGGCGAGCTTCTGCAAGTTTTTTGGCTTTGATGTCGCGGCGCGCGCGGCGCAACGAATCTGCCTGGGCTTTGCCGCGGCCTTCGGCCATCGCTTCGGCAAAATTTGCGAATAACACGGTGAACCACAGCCAGAGCGAGATCGCCAGAATGAAGCCAGCCGGCGCTTCACCTTTTCCCAACCAGGCTTGCAGGAATAACATCGTGGTCAACACGCTGCCAACCAGTACGACGAACATCACCGGATTGCGAATCTGCACGCGCGGATCGAGTTTCTTGAATGAAGCGACGATTGCCTGGTTGACAATTTGTACGTCAAACAAAGGACGGGATTGGGGTTTGACTGACATGGTTGAGTTTTCCTATATCTACCTTTTTTTGCTCCTACTCCTACTCCTACTCTTACTCTTACTCTTACTCTTACTCGCTTTCGAGTTTTCTGAACGGCGAGCAAGAGTAGGAGTATGAGTAGGAGTATGAGTAGGAGCAGGAGCAGGAGATATGATGGTTATGATAGTTGCTACGATATCATCATCAAGTGTTCCACAATCGGCCCGAGCGCCAGCGCGGGAATGAACGTGAGCGCGCCGACGATGATCACCACGCCGATAAGGATGATGATGAAGAGCGCGTTGTGTGTCGGCAAGGTGCCGGGGCCGGCGGGCACGATCTTTTTGCGCGCCAACGATCCGGCAATGGCCAAGGTGGGAATCGCCAGCCAATAGCGCGCGATCAGCATCGCCAACCCGCCAACGGTATTGTGAAAGGGAATGTTAGCGCCGAATCCCGCAAACGCGCTGCCGTTGTTGTTGCCCATCGACGAGTAGGCATACAGCAACTCGCTGAAGCCATGCGGCCCGGGATCTTGCGAACCGCCGGCATTGCAGATGATGCTCAACGCCGCGCCGCCCAACACGGCGATCGGCGGAAAGAGAATGACCAGCGAGGCCATTTTCATTTCATACGCTTCGATCTTTTTGCCCAAATATTCCGGCGTGCGGCCGACCATCAATCCCGCAACGAATACCGCGATGATCGCGAAGATCAGCATGCCGTAGAGTCCCGAGCCGACGCCGCCGAAAATCACTTCACCGAGTTGCATCAGCCACATCAGCACCAATCCACCGAGCGGCGTGTAAGAATCGTGCATCGAGTTGACCGAGCCGTTCGAAGCAGCAGTGGTCGCGGTGGCCCACAACGCCGAGTTGGCAATGCCGAAACGGACTTCTTTGCCCTCCATATTGCCGCCGGATTGCAGCGCGCTGGCATTTTGATCGATGCCCATCTTCGTGAAAGCGGGATTGCCGTTCTGTTCCGCGCCAACGCATAACGCGAGCAGCGCGACGAAAACGATCGTCATCGCCGCCAGCACGGCCCAGCCTTGTCGCGTGTCACCGACCATCTTGCCGAAGGTATAGCACAAGCTCGCTGGAATCAGCAGAATGGCCAGCATTTCCAGGAAATTCGATAGCGGGGTGGGATTCTCGAAGGGATGCGCCGCATTGACGTTGAAAAATCCGCCGCCATTGGTCCCGAGTTGTTTGATGGCAATTTGCGAGGCTGCTGGTCCCATCGGCAGTAATTGCTCGGTGACAACAGTGCCATTCGCATCGACCGCCGGCTGCAGCAACGGCACACTGTGATAGGCGTCAAAGTTTTGAATCACGCCTTGCGAGACTTGCAGCAAGGCGAGCAAGAGAGCAAGTGGCAACAAGATGTAAAGCGTGGTGCGCACGAGATCGACCCAGAAGTTGCCAATGGTCTCTGCCGAGCGACGCGCGAGGCCACGAATGAACCCGGCGAGTGTCGCCATGCCGGTCGCCGCCGAAAGAAAATTCTGTACGGTGAGGCCGAGTATTTGCGTCAAGTAGCTCATTGTGGTTTCGCCGCCATAGCCCTGCCAGTTGGTGTTGCTTGCAAAACTGACCGCGGTGTTGAAGGATGAATCCGGTGCGACCGGGGCAAAACCCTGTGGATTTAGCGGCAGCCACTGTTGCAGGCGTTGCAGGGCATAGACCACGAATAATCCGGCGAAATTGAACAGCAGCATCGCCAGCGCGTAAGTTTTCCAATTCATCTCCTCGTTGCTGCGCACGCCGGATAGGCGATAAATCAAGCGCTCGACCGGGGCGAGTACGCGATCGAGTCCGAATGATTTGCCTGTGTAGACGCGCGCCATGTAGGCTCCCAGCGGCCTGGCCAGCGCGAGCAGCACGACGAGATAGAACCCAATTTGGAGATAGCCATTCAGCGTCATCAGAACTTCTCCGGTTTCAAGAGTGCAATGAACAAATAAACGAACAAAACCAGCGCCACCAGACCGCTGATGAAGTAGAATGTGTTCATCTCATTCTCCTGAGAGTTTTTCACAAAGCTTGATCAATCCGAGCGAAGCAGCAAGAAACAGGAGCAGCAACAGCACATAGAGAATATCCATGTTGAAGCCTCCGGAATTGTTGCCGCAATATAACTTCGTGGAGCGTCAAGCCGCCATCAAGGTTGGGGTCAAGAAGGTCAAGAAAGTGTAAAGGAGGAGGGGAGAGGATGCTGCGTGTCATTCGAAGAAGGAACCCTGTGAAGCACACGGTACCGTACTCCAATCTTCACAGGATCCTTGCAGGATGACACATTGGTTGGAGTTCGACTTCAGTGGGCGAAGAATTTGGTTCCTTTAATGCGAAATCGGTGCCCTAAAAGCAAAGAATTCTTCCAACGGATTGAAACAACCCAGCGGATAACAAACATTCGCTGGGTTGTTTTAATCCGTTGGCGTTCTTCTTCACGTTGCATTCTATCCGCGCTGGGGTTCATATTTCGTCGAATAGGCTGCAACCTCATTGTGCCAACCACGGCAGTTTTTCCAAATCACAATTGCCGCCGGAGAGAATCAAGCCCAGGCGCTTGCCGCTGCAATCGAATTTGTGCTCCAGCAGCGCGCCCAGCACAACTGCCGCTGACGGTTCGACGATGATCTTCATGCGTTCCCAGATGTGCCGCATCGCGGTGATGATGTTTTGCTCGCTGACGGTCACGATCTGCTGCACGTGGCTGCGAATGATGCCAAAAGTCAATTCGCACAGCGAAGTGAGCAAGCCATCGGCAATCGTTTGGGGATTGGTGGAAGGCATGATCTTGCCTTCTTGCAACGAACGATAGGCATCATCCGCGCCGGCCGGTTCAGCGGCAATTACTTTTGTTTGCGGTGAAATTCCGGCAACCGTGAGCGCCGTGCCGCTCAACAACCCGCCCCCGCCGACCGGCGCCAGCACAAAGTCGAGATCATTCACTTCTTGCAGCAATTCCAGCGCAGCCGTGCCCTGGCCGCAAATGACGCGGCGATCATTGAACGGATGTACGACAGTCGCGCCGGTTTCCGCCACCACTTGCGCCAGCGTCGCTTCACGCGCCGCCAGCGTCGGCTCGCAGAAAACGATTTCGCCGCCATAACCTTCGACTGCCAACTTCTTGATGCGGGGCGCGGTTTTGGGCATGACGATGAATGCCGGCGCGCCGCGCAAACGCGCTGCCAGTGACAAGGCTGCCGCATGATTGCCGGAGGAATGTGTCGCAACTCCTCGCGCCAGTTCTGATTCACTCAACGAGAACACCGCATTGCAGGCGCCGCGAAATTTGAACGCCCCGACTTTTTGCAAATTCTCACATTTAAAAAATAGTTGAGCATTGACCATGCGATTGATGCTCTCGCAGGTCAGCACCGGCGTGCGATGTGCATGCGGCTTGATGCGCTCGGCCGCTGCGCGAATATCGGCTAAAGTGGGGAAGTCCATGAGCATTCGGTCTCCGTGCTGTCACGACACCGGCCGGCTGCGCTCCAGTCGTGGCTGCCGCTTTGGCAGCAGGGGCCGTCCGGGGGTGGCCGTACGATAAAGAAACGCTGCTGCGAAAGCAAGCGCAAAGTCCCGCCTCTCTGCCTGGCCGGCTTGACATTCCCAAAAGAAATCTCTATCGTTGCGGGTGCATTTTTGAAACGCGCCGGCATTGCCGATCAAACCAGCCGACCAGGAAACCTGTCCATGGCCAAGCCCTTCCCCCCGAGTGACTGGAAGAAACCCGCTTCAATCTCACAGTTTCTGATGTCTCTGCTCGTGCCCGCATGCCTGCATGCCGGCGTGGGCAACATTACCGAGATTCAAGTGCAGGAGGAGATTCTCACCCTGCATGCCGGTGCCGAGACCGTCGTGTTGCAAGTGTGCCGGCCCAACATTCTCAGGATCAGCTTTCGCCCGCCGGGCGCCACGGAGCCGGATACGCTGATCGCGCCGCGGAGAAACTGGCCAAAGGTGAGCGTGCGAATCGACACCAGCGGGGATCCCTTGGTGATCACCAGCGCGGCATTGCGCCTGGCTATTGCGCGCCGGCCGCTGCGCTTTACGCTCTACGATGCCAACGGCCGGCAACTGCTGCAGGAAACGCCAGCCGTGGGTCTGCATGAAAACGGCGTTCGTTTGCGCGTGACTGGTGAGCACTTCTACGGCATTCACAACAACTTCACCGGCAAATTGAGCAAGAACCACGGCGGCACGATCAGCGCCGGCATGCAGGGCCACGCCGGCGCGCCGTTCGTGTGGACCACGGCGGGCTACGGCGTGCTGATGAACAGCGACAGCGGCCACATCAAAATCGCCGACGGTCAGTTGGATTTCACGGTGGAACGCGCGCGGCGATTCCGCGGGGCGGCAAAGGACAGTGTGCCAGCTCCCGCCAAGCCTGCGCTCGAGCTTTATTTTTTGCTCGGGACGCCGCGCGAGATTTTCACCAGCATGACCGCGATTTCCGGAGCCGCGCCACTCTTTCCCAAGTTCGCCTTCGGCTTCATGAACACCGAGTGGGGCCTGGATCAAACCGAGCTGCTGGGCGATATCAAAACCTACCGCGCCAAGGGCATTCCGCTGGATGCCTACATTCTCGACTTCGATTGGATGGCGTACGGCGAGGACAACTACGGTGAATTCCGCTGGGGGCCCAAATTTCCCGACGGCCCGAGCGGCCGCCTCAAACAGATCACCGATTCGTTGGGCGTGAAGCTGTTCGGCATTCGCAAACCGCGCGTGCATCTCAACACCGAGCAGGGCCGATTCTGCCAGCGCGAGGGGTATTTCCTCGACAGCGAGAAGGATTATTTCAGCAAGCAGCAAGTGGGCCGGTTGAATTTTCATTTGCCGGCGGTGCGGCAGTGGTACTTCGATTCGTTCTGCGAGCGCCAGCGCAGTTTTGCGACCGGCATCATCGGTTACTGGAACGACGAGGCGGACAGCTACGGCGGCAATCTGATGTTTCTGCAAATGCAGCGGGCGAATTATGAAGGCCAGCGCCGCCGCAACAATCTGCGCGTGTGGTCGATCAACCGCAATTTTTTTCTCGGCGCACAACGCTATGCCTACGGCCACTGGTCGGGCGACATTCCCACTGGTTTTGAATCCCTGGCGCGCCAGCGGCTCTTCATGCTGAGTAGCGTGGCTTTGGGATCGGCATGGTGGGGAATGGACATCGGCGGCTTCAACGGCCGGCCCGAGCCGGAGAATTACATACGCTGGCTGCAATTCGGCGCGTTTGTACCGATTTTTCGCGTGCACGGCTCATTTGACCAGGAACGTGAGCCGTGGCAATACGGCCCCGAAGCCGAGGCCATTGCGAAGAAGTACATTCGCCTGCGCTATGCCCTGCTGCCTTACATCTACTCCCATGCCTGGGAGAATCATTTGACTGGACTCGCGCTGGTGCGGCCGCTGGTGTGGGAATATCCAAACGATCCCCAGGTTGCGGAGCTTTATTCGCAATGGCTGTTTGGGGAGTACCTGCTGGTTACACCCGTGGTTCAGCCGCAGGCTGACACCGTTTCCGTTTATCTGCCGGCGGGCAATTGGTTCGATTTTTGGACGGGGCAGATGCAAACGGGCGGCCGGCGTGTGACCGTGCCGGTCAGCTTGCGCGACATTCCCATCTTCGTCAAGGCCGGCGCGATTGTGCCAATGGCACCGGTGGGGCGATTCGTGGATGATCCACAGACGCCGCCGACCCCGCTCACGCTGCATTGTTACCCCCAGGGCGCAGGCGCATTCACGCTGTATGAAGACGATGGACTGACCTATGACTACGAGCAGGGCCTCTATGCGTTGACGGCCATGACTTTCGCGGATCACGGTGATCATTTGCTTCTGCAGCTCAACGCACGCACGGGCAAGTTTCAGCCGCCGGCACGAGACTTCGTGGTTGTGATTCATGCGCTGCCCAAAGCGCCGGCAGCGGTTGAGCGCGACGGTGAGCGATTGCGCAAGGAAAAACTGGAGAACGTCCTGACTGGCGCAGCGCCGGGCTGGGCCTATGATGGCCGCAATCAGATGCTCCATGTTCGTTGGCAGGATCACGGCGGGCCGCAATCACTGCGGGTGGTGCGCTAACCGCGCCGCCGCCCTGCAAGGACCTTGTGAAGACTCCGGCACAGCCGTGGTCTTGGTGGCTTGCTTCAATTCATTGCGCCGGCCTCGCCTGGTGTAATGTTTCGTTGCAGTCTTCATTTCCCTCCTGATCTCACTTTTCTCATTTCGCACTATACGCTTTAGAGATTCCAGTACTTTTGCCCTGAGCTGACACGCTCACGCGCCGCCGGGGTTTGGCATGGCCGTTGCTCTAACCGGGGTTGTCGATTCATCTTGATCGCAACGTATGTTGACTGACCTGCAGCGGCAGAGAAAACCGAAATTGCTTCGGAGGCACAAGTGGTGCGGCACCAAATCAACACGCTCCGCAACCGGCTGGTGAGGCGGATCGCAGAAGTCAGGATGCGGGCAGGCACGTCATTTGTGAAGAAGTGGGAGACACTGCGCGCGCATGCGAGGGCGGGTTTCTCATTTCGGCCAGCAGCGTGTCATGCCGTTCCCGGCATGCTGTGGCTGGGAATTGCGCTGGGTGTTTTCGCACGCGTGTTGCGGGAGAGCTGGACGCGGCAGGCGTTTCTTGTGAGCCGTGAATACGGCACGCCGGCTGCGCTCTTCTCCGCTCTTGAAACGACCTACCGCGACATGCCCGACGTCTTCATTGCGGGCGGTATCTGTCTGCTGTTGGCGTTTTTGTCTTTTGGTGCGGGATTCATGGTACGGTACCGCCGGCGCACTTCCCCTGCGCGTGCGCGGGAGTTGCGGCGAAACAACGCTCTGGTGGGAGAATCGCATTCGGTGTGAGGCCGGTTCGCGGGTAGAGCCTGCGACAGCAACGCTGGGACTCCGCCGTTAACCTTCCGCCCGAAGGCGGAAGGTTGGACTATCACGGCGGTATCATGGGCGCAGCTTCTGGCCGTAGTGAGGTTTGCCAGCGATTGAAATGGGGAGACGGAACTCCCCAGTGGCAAGCGTGCGGGCGCTCGCCTAGCGCTGCAGGCGGCAGCGTCGGCGAGGCCCACGCTTGTGAGGAACAACTCCCACCGCATCACATCAGCCCGGAATTCAAAGCTCGCAGGGGATAGCCAATTTGAAACCGGCGCTGCTGTGTTCATGGAATGCAGCCGTCGCAATGGCGCCATTCAGCCACCAGTGCGGCCAGACTGCGGTGCTCACCCAAGCCCAAGAGGCAGGGAGAATGGCTTGAGGTGGTTGGACAGCTCTGCGCGAGGCCGTGACAAACAAAAAGGCGCCGGCAAGTCCGCTTGGGAAAGAAGGGGACTTGCGGGCGCCTTCGACTTACAAGCCCGGAGCTTGTCTGGCAAGGCTGGCGACAGTCTCATTTGAGCGCTGGCCCCAATGAGCCTGCTCGCACCTGTCGTTCAATCGACTCGCTTTGGCCGCCTGCGAGGAGAAGTTCAAAAACTCGCATTAAAGTACGCCAGTTCCACCAGCGTGCGGAAAATTCGGTTGGTGAAATTCTGCCGGCGCAGCCGCCTCATGCGCCCCTGGCACTGCCGCCAATCGGCTGATGATTGGCCGCGAGCAGTTCTTCCAAACGGTGACGCAACGCCGCCAGTTCCTTCGATTTGAAGGATCCCTTGGTGCGCTCCAGCACGGTTACCGCATGCGCAATGGCCTGGCATAACTCGGCATGGCGCGGGCAATTGATGATGTGGCAGGCGTGTGCTTGGGGCTGGCTGTTGCTCAAGGAATGCGCCAGGTTCTTCAAATCCGCGACGCTCGCCAGGATGTTGCGAATGGCATAGTGCAGGAAAATGTCCACGCCGGAGGAGGGCGAGCCCAGCGGCAGGCCGGCCTGCGCCACCAGGGCACTCATTTCCTGCTGCACCTCCTGCATTTGTTCGCGCGCGTGTTCGAACATTCGCATGGTTTGTGAGCGAATGACGGCTTCCCGCACCAGGCGCAGAAAATCCTCGATGGGCGTGGGTTTGACCATGTAGCCCACCACCGACAAACGCGTCGATTTGATGGCAGTCTCCAGCGAAGGGTAGCCGGTGACAAGAATGACCGGCAGGCCCGCGGCGAGGGTGGGCAGCATTTCGATGAATTCCAGATCATCATTGCCGGGCATTTTGATATCCGCCACCAGCAAATCATAGCGCTGCCCGGCGAGCAGGCGGCGCGCGTCATGGGCATCGACCGCGCAGTCGCAAGCGTAGCCCTCATCACGCAGCAAATCCGCGGTCACTTCCGCGAAACCAACTTCATCATCGGCAATCAGTATTCGGCCCAATTCGTTCATGTGTTTCTCCACGGGAAGGAAGCGGCACGGAGACCCTGAAGGTCGTGCCTTGTCCACTGCGGCTGTCGAATGCAATCACACCATTCATGCTTTCCACCAAGCTTTTGCAGATTGCCAAACCCAACCCCAGTCCGCCGGTCGCGGACTTGTTCTTGGTCGTGAAAAACGGCTCGAACACGCGCGAGCCGATCTCCTCCGGAATGCCGGCACCCCGATCTCTCACCGCGAGCAGCAGTCTGTTTGCGGCGATTTCCACCTGCACGCACACTTCGCCCCCGGCTGGCGAAGCTTCGACGGCATTCAACAGGAGATTGTACAACACCTGCCGCAACTGGTTCTCCGGCAGAGTGATCGGCGCGCCGGTGTGCGGCACGTCAAGCCGGAGCTGGACGCGGCTTTCCTGGGCCTTGGGTTGCATGAGCGCGACGATTTCTCCGATGGTTTCTTCGACGTGAAAGGCGCGCGGCGCTTCGCGATGCGGCCGGTGCAAGTCGAGCATCTGGCGCACGATTTGGGCAATGCGGTCGATTTCCTTGTGGATGGTGCCGAGGTGATGATAATGGCGGTGGCCCGGCGGCACCGCGCGGCTCACCAGTTGGCAGGCTGTTTGAATGATGCCGAGCGGATTGTTGATCTCGTGCGCGATGCGCGCCGCCATGCGGCCGGTGGCGGCGAGTTTTTCGGTTTCGATGCGCTGCCGCTCCAGCTCTTTGATGCGGACCGTGCGCTGTTCGACCAGCCGCTCCAAATCTTCCATGTAATCGTGCAGTTGTTCTTCCAGGCGTTTGCGGTCGGTGATATCCAGCGCGGTGCCCAGCACGGCGGCCTCGCCCTGATAGTCGATCGGGCTGGTGGTGAAGTCAATCCACTTCGCGTGGCCGTCTTTGGCGAGGATTCGCAGCTCATGGCGTGCCTGCGGCAATTCGCCGTTGCCGTGGGCCGAGCACTCGACTTGAAAATCAGGATGCATGAGGTGCCGGAAATTCATTTGCAGCAGTTCCTCGTGCGCATAGCCGGTGATTCTTTCCGCCGCCGGGTTGACATAGCGCACCTGCTCTCCGCGGAAGATGAAAATGCCCGCGGTCGCCATTTCCGCGAGCGTGCGGAATTTGGTCTCGCTCTCCTGCAAGGCCCGCGTGCGCGCCGCCACACGATGTTCCAATTCTTCGTTGAGGCGGCGAATCTCACGCTCCGCCTGTTTGCGTCCGGTGATGTCTTCACACACAATCAAAATCAACCATTCGCCGGCGGGACTCTGCAGGGCGCGCGCGAATTCTCCCACCCAAAGCAGGCTGCCGTCCTTGCGAATCTTGCGCAGCTCCCAATAGCTCGTGCGCGGTGAGGTCTGCAGACAGAGCTGCACCTGCTGGAGCACCGCCTGCCGGTCCTCGGGATGAAAGACCTGCAGCACCGAGCTGCCCACTAATTCCTCCGCCCGGTATCCCAGTTCTTCCGCGCCGTAGCGGTTGACAGACAGCACCGTGCCCTGTGCATCGATGGTGAAGTACATCGAGGGATTGTCGTCGAACAGCGCGCGGTAGCGTTCCTCCGAGGCCAGCACCTGCCGGTGGAGACGGGCGTTGTCGATGGCGAGTGCCGCCTGGCCGGCAAAGGCCACCAACAGCTCCAAATCGCTCTCATGAAACACCGCCGGCCGCGTCGCCTCCAGGCTGAGCACGCCCAGCACCTCCTCGCGCAGAATCAGGGGCGCCACCACGGCACTGCGCAGCGCGCGGACTTCTGCGATTTCGCCCGCAGAGCGCAAGGCCGCGTCGGCATGATTATCCACGATGATCATCGGCTGCCGTGAGCCGGCCACATACGCGGCATGGCCCTCCGCCGCGGCGAAAGTCAATTGCGCGACGCGCGGATCCTGGTAGCCAAACGTGCTGCGCACTTTCAACCTCCGGCGGTTGGCCTCCCACAGTAAAATGGCGCCTTTTTCCGCGGCCGGCACCGCCTCTTGCGCCGCGCGCAGAATTTGGCGCAACAGCCCGTCCAAGTCGAGTGTTCGCAACAACGCTTTGTTGGCCAGCACCAGTGCCGTTTGGGTGCGGGCGTAGCGCTCCAGCAGCTCTTCCGCCTGCTTGCGCGCCGAGATGTCATAGTATCCGCTCAGCAAAGCCGGTTCGCCGTTGAATTCGAGGCGTTGGCAGGAAGCCAGCACCCAGAAGGAAGTGCCGTCAGGCCTGCGGAGCTTCACTTCCTGGTTGTGAATGCTGCCGGCTCGGGCGATGATTTCAAGAAGCTTGGTACGCTCTTGCGGGTTGTCATACAAACTCAGGCTGTGCAACGCCGTCATCTTCTCGCGCGGCACAGCCAACAGGCGGGCAACGTGTTGGTTGGCGAAGAGAATGGCGCCATCCGACCAGCGGGTCACCGTCATGGCGATGGGAGAGGCCTCGGCAATCAGGCGGAAGGCCTCGAATTCGCGCACGGTCTTTTCCGCGAGCTTGCGCGCGGTGATGTCGCGCACGATGGCCAGGGTTTCTTCATTCTCGCTGCTCACCAGGTAGGCTTCAAAATGGAGAACCTGGCCGGCGGTGGGCAGCTCGTAATCCACCACCTGCATTTGCCCGGTTTGGCGGGCGCGGTCGATGGCCTGGTTGATCATGCGCGCGATCGGCGCGGGGAGAATGTCCGTGATGCTTTTGCCGAGAAATTCCTGCGGTGAAGTGTACGTCTTGAAATGTGGCGCGGCGAAGAACTCAAGAAAGGTCCGTTGGCGGCTGAGGCGAAAAATGGCATCGGGCAGCGCCTGCAGGATGGCCTTGTTCTTGGCATCGCTGGCGCGCAGTTGTGCCGTACGCTCGGTGATCAGTTGCTCCAGTCTCGTTTGTTTGACTTCCAGGTGATGCAGGCGCCAGCGATAGCCGCCATACACCATCAGGCTCAGCACCAGGCCGGCGAGCAGTGCGAACCAGCCAGTTTGATAGAAGTGCGGCGCAATCGCAAAGCGCAAGCTCGCACCGGCTTCGTTCCACACGTTGTTTTCGTTGCAGGCGATCACACGAAAGCGATAGTTGCCGGGGGCGAGATTGGTGTAGTAGGCTGTCCGCCGCGTGCCGGCTTCGATCCAACCGGCATCGTAGCCTTCCAGCCGGTAGCGGAATTGCACGTTTTGCGGCTGGCGCAGACTGGCGGCGGTATAGTTGATCGAGATATTCTTGCTGTTCGGCGACAACTGCAGGTGATCCCGCCAAACCACCGCCACCGTGTCGACCAACACGTCCTCGATGTGCACCGGCGGCGGCAGGGGGTTGATGATCTGCTGCTGGGGATCAACGATGGCCACGCCTTTCATGGTGGGAAACCACAAGCGCCCGGCGCGGTCTTTCCAGCCTTTGGGAAAGCCCATGGCATTGCCCTCTTTGACGCGCAGGCCTTCACTCCGGCCGTAAGCCACGCACGGCAGTTTGACGATCCGGCCGGCCTCCAGATCCGCGAAATCGTTCTTGTGCACCTGCCAGATGCCGCGGTCGCTGCTCATCCAAAGATAGCCTGCGTCATCTTCCAGGATGGCCCAGACGTAGTTGTCGAACAACCCGTGCTTGGTCGTGAAATTCCGGGAAACGCCCGCCTTGCGGCGAATGACACCGTTGCCCAGCGTGCCCAGCCAGAGCGTGCCGTCAGCCTCTTCGTAGCAGCAGCGTGTGTCGAGGCTTTCGCTTTCGACCGGCCCGGTGTGCAGAGGGGCACCGGACTTCACGCGCAGTAGGCTTCCCCATTTGCCGATCCAAAAGTTGCCGGCGCGATCGCGATGAAACCAATAGATGCAGTCGCCATCGCGCAAATTCGGGCGCCACAGGCGGAAGACGCCGTTCGCATTGATGGAAACGTCACCGTTGAGGGTGCCGGCCCACAGGTGGCCGACGCCATCGTCATAGAGGACGCGGATTCTGCTGCGCTCCGGCGCGGTGGGCGGGGAATGAAAGCGGCTGCCGTCGAAGCGGGCGAGGCCTGCCTCGGTGCCCACCCAGAGCGTTCCGCGCTCGTCAGGGCCAACAGCAAAAACATCGTTGCAGGGCAGCCCGTCTGCGGTTGTAAAGGTGGTGATATTTTCACGCTGCAGCCGGTTCAAGCCGGAGTTGGAGCCGATCCAGATGCTGCCGGCCGAATCCTGGAACACGCAACGCGCCGGTCCGGGAGAGAGCCCTTCTGATTTGCCCAGCATCGTCACGCGGCCGGCTTTGAAGCGGTAAAGCCGGCTGTAGCTGCCCACCCACAGGCAACCTTCGCGATCTTCATAGAGCGAACGGCAGCGGCCATCCGGCAGGCCCTGCGGCACGGTGAAGCTGTCGAAACGGCCATGACGCCAGCGGCTCAAGCCTTCTTCCGTTGCGGCCCAAATGGTGCCGGCGCGATCTTCGTATACCCTCCAAACGCGGTCATGCGCCAGGCCGGCGGCAGTGGTGTAGGTGCTGATCCGGCCCTCGTGATGGCGCAGCAAACCGGCATCGTGTGTGCCGATCCAGACGGCGCCGTTGCGATCGGCCAGGAGGCAGAGTACCCGGCTGCCCTCTTTGCTGAGGAAGGGCGCGGCGGGTTGCTGCTCTGCCGGCCGCCAGCGAAACACTTTCTGATTGATCGCTAACCAAACGTATCCGGCTTGGTCAACCGAAAGCGCCTGCGAGCGGATTCTGGCGATGCTGTCGGGCAGGGCAAAGGATTCGAGTTTGCCGGCCTGCCAGCGATGCAGCCCCTGCGTCACGTGAATCCAGAGGGCGCCATCTGGCGCCGCGCAGACGGACCAAACGGAGTTGCTGGCCAAGCCGTCGGCGGTGGTCAGGGCGGTGAACTGTCCGTTCTTCCAGCGCACCAGGCCGCTTTCACCGGTGGCGATCCACAGACTGCTGTCGGCAGCGGTGAGCAACGTGCGCAGGACATTGTTCTGGAAAACCGGCGTGTTTTCGAAATTGTAGACCACGAAGCGCACGCCGTCAAAGCGCACCAGGCCGCCCGCGGTGGCCAGCCAGAGATAGCCGTCCGGTGTTTGCGTGATGCTGGTGATATTGCCATGCGGCAGGCCGTTCTCATCACCCCAAGCATCAAGCACGAATTGCGTGAGCGATTTGTTCGGGTCAAGCGAGGGTAAGGCCGGCATTTGTGCCAGTGCAGCCGGCGCCAGCAAGAGGAGAGTACAAATGAGCAGGTGGCAGGCGACCCCCGGCGCCGACGCGGAATGAGACAGCGGATTTGTTTGTTTCTGCGTGGGCGCGGGCATGGCTGTGGGAGCAAGAAGAGATTCCGGGTCGGTGACCAATTCGACGGTCTGGCCGCAATTGCCTGCAGCCGGAACGGTTCGAGGTCGCGGTGGTCTTGCGGGTGCGCACCTGCCGTGCGAGGTCGAGCCGTGGAGAATTCGACGGCGGGCCTGTAATCGCCGAAAACCATGCAGCGCGCGAGCGGTTGTCCACTCCAACCGGCAATCATACCAGCAAAGCGGCATAAATGCAGACCAGCGGCGGCGAGCTGGTGAACTTGGCAGTGAGCAAGTCAGCCGATTTTTTCGTGGAGATTGGAATTCGGCGGCACGGGTAGGGGAGGTCTCTTCACACAACCAAATACGGCAACCGACTGGTTTTTCGCGAGCGGCGAGGCAGAAGCGAGGGCGGACAAAGGGTTCTATTTGTCTGCAACGGCATAAAGCTCCGGCCGGCGCTGCTGCAGCAACGGCAAGTCTTGCCGGCGCGCGGCAATCGCGGCGGTATCGATTTCCGCGACGATTATGCTTTCTTCGCGATAGTGCGCCAGCGCCATTATTTCACCGGCCGGACCGGCGATCAGGCTGCCGCCGGCGCAATTGAAATGATCGGCGTTGAGAATGGCATCGCTGCCGGCGACAAAAATGCCGTTGTCAAGCGCGCGGGCGCGGGCGCAGAAGCGCCATTCTTCCACGTGACTGGAACGCCACGCGCTCGCCACCAGCAGGACTTCCGCGCCGCGCAGCGCCAGGACGCGGCTCGCTTCGGGGAAGCGAGTGTCATAGCAAAGCATCAGGCCAAAGTGCGCCAGCTCAGTCCGGCAGGTCACCAGGTGGTTGCCGGGTGTGGCCCACTTGCTCTCTGCGGCCCACAAATGCGTTTTGCGATAGCGCGCCAGGGTATCGCCTTGGGGGCCGACGAGGATGAGTGAATTGTAGATTTCGTTGCCGTCGCGCTCCGGCATGCCAAAAGCCAGCAGGAGACGGTTGGCGGCCGCGATCGCGGCCACGCGCTCGGCCAGCGCGCCGGCAAACGGCAGGGCGGCTCGCCTCATGTCGCGCGGCCGGCAATAGCCGGTCAGACACGCTTCCGGAAAAAGCGCAACCGCTGCGCCCATGCTGCCGGCTTTTTCACACCAGCGCGCCATTTCCGCCAAGTTGTGATCCACTTCTCCCAGCCGGGAGCGAAACTGCACGCAGGCCAACTGGAATTTCATGTGTTCATCCCAAGCAACAAGCGCGAGCGCAGAATCTGCCGGCGCAGAATGAGGGAGAGGCCACAGCGATTTCGCGCAAGTCTCGCCGTTTCATTCCGCCGGTTCCTTCGCGGCCGGAAAGAGCGCAGCAATCGACTGCTGCAGTTCGGTCGCCTGAATCGGTTTGATCAAATAACCCGCCATGCCCGCTTGCAAGCAGCGTTCGCGCTCACTCGGCGTGGGGCGCGCGCTCATTGCGATGACGGGTGTGGTGGCGCCGGTTTCGCTCTGCCGCCGGTGAAGCTGCTCGACCAGCTCCAGCGCGTTCATCTCCGGAAGATTTACTTCGAGCAGGGCCAGATCAAAGCGTTCGCCCGCCAGCACGGAGAGCGCATCTTTGCCGGATCCTGAAACCACCACGCGGTGGCCCAGTTTGCGCAGCAGCCGGGCCGTGGACTCCTGCGCGGTGGTGTCGTCATCGGCGAGCAGCAGGCGCAGCGGCTGGGCAGTGGGCGTGACCGTCCAACTCGGCTCCCCCAGTATCAAGTCGTCCTCCGCCTCGACGACTGTAGGTTCCGTGGGAAAGACAAACGGCCGCAGGCTCGCCTGCTCCGGCACACCGAAGCCGGCGGTGAAGTGAAACGCACTGCCTTTGTCGGGCACGCTTTCCACCCACATCCGGCCGCCCATCAACTCCACCAATTGTGCGGCAATGCTGAGGCCCAAGCCGATGCCGCCATACTTGCGTGCGGGTGAGCTGTCCGCTTGCGCAAAGGGTGCGAAGATGATGCTCTGCTTCTCGAGCGGGATGCCGATGCCGGTATCCGCCACGGTGAAATGCAGACGAATCTCGGCGGGAGCGTTGGGCGCGGCGGCCGGGCGAGGGGTCAGGTCGCGGCGGGCTTCCACCACCACTTCGCCGCGCTCGGTGAACTTGACGGCATTGTCGACCAGGATGGCCAAAACCTGTTTCAGTCGCGCCTCATCGCCGACCAGATCATCCGGTGTGCCCGGCGCGATGCGAAAGGTGAATTGCAAACCCTGCTCGAGCGCGCGCCGTTCGTAAGCCTGCAGCGCCGCCGCCAAGCAAGGCCGCAGTCGGAAATTGGCGGGCTCCAAAGCCAGCCGGCCCGATTGAATATTGGAAAAGTCGAGCACTGCATTGATCACGCCGAGCAGGTCTTCCGCGGATTTTTCCACCACCTGGAGATATTTGCGCTGTTGCGTTGTGAGATCGGTATCGAGCACGAGCTCGGTCATTCCCAAAATGCTGCTCATCGGCGTGCGAATCTCATGGCTGATGTTGGCGAGAAATTCGCTCTTGGCCACGTTGGCCGCCTCGGCGGCAACCGCCATCTGCCGGGCGTGCTCGCTCGATTGCTGGAGCTGTTGATTCGTTTTTTTGAGCTCGAGCAGGACCGCCTCGGAGGCCTCTTTGGCCTTTTGCAGATCCGCTTCGGCGCGCTTCAAGTCGGAAATGTCCACGGCGACCGCAATCATGCCGGCAATCTCGCGATTGGCATGGCGCAGCGGCGCATACCAGAATTCAAAGAAGTCCTGATTGATTTCCGTCACCGCGGAGGAAGCCTTGCCGGCCAGCGCCTGTTTGACGTGGTCTGCCAGCTCGGGAATCTCGGGAAAGAGATCGAACACGCGACGGCCCACCATTTCACCCGGCCGAAAGCCCAATGCCGCCAACCCGCGGCCCTCGGAGAGCGTCACCACGCCGTCCTGATTCATCGCGAGCAGGGCAATCGGCGTGTTCGCCACAACCGTGCGCAGCCGCTCCTCGCTTTCCCGCAAGGCCCGTTCCGCTTGCGTGCGTTCCCGAATCGCGACGCGCAGATTCGCGAGAAACGCCACCACCACCGAAAACGTGAGGACGTAAAGCAGGAACGCCCACCAGGTGAGATAACGCGGCGGCTGAATCACAAATCGAAAAGAAAGCGGCGCGCTCCACAAATAGCCGCTCTGCTGCGCACGCACTTCGAGCGTGTGTTCGCCCTGGCCGATCTTGGGGATGATGATCTTGCCCTCCGGCGTGGGCGGCGACCAGGTTTCCTGCCGGCCGAGCAGGCGGGTTTGGTATTGGATTTTCTCAGCGGGATAGAAGAGCGAGGCGAACGCCGCTTCGAGATAGGAATTGTGCGGAAACGTCAGCCCGCCGGGCGCCTCACCCAACACGTTTCTTTCGTTGAGGCGCAGCGCCAGGAAGATCGGCGCGGGTGTCGGCATTTGCCGGTGCACCGCGCCCTGCCAGTAGCTCAGACCCAACGAAGAACCGATCCACAACCGCTGCTCGCTGTCAATCACGGCGGCACGAAAGCTCATGGTCAGGCTGGGAAAGCCATCCGTGCGATCGAAGCGCGTCACCTGGTTGCCGGTGTAGAGCGTCAGCCCGTGGTTGGTGCCGGCCCAAACTCTGCCGGAGTCGTCGACCGCGAGGGACTTGATCATGTTGTCGCGGAAACCCTGCCAGCCCGCCGCCGGCTGCAGCGCGCTGTCGCGATATTGCCACAAGCCCTGGTTGCTTCCCAAAAAGATGGTGCCGTCGGCCGCGAACGCGAGATCATTGACGGCAAACACCGGCGTCAGGCCGGTTGCGGCCACGCTGAGATTGACGAAGCGATCGCGCGCCGGGTCATAGCGAAACAGATAACTCCCCGCGCCCGCGCCGCCGCCGTACACCTCGCCTTGCGGGCTGACCTTGACCACCAGCAGCGGCGCGTTCAAACCTTCGGTGGCCCCGTAGTGCTTCACCCGGCGCTCGTGATCCACCCGCAGCACGCCCGCCGTCGGATCCTGACAAACCCAGAGATTTTGCTGGGCATCTGCCATCAGATACGAGATGATGTGGTTGCCATTTTGCGGCAGAACGACTTTTTCGACCCGGCCGTTGTCATGCCGGGTCAGAAAACCGTCGCGGTAGCCCGCCCAAATCGTCCGGCCTGCGCAGGCCAGAGCAAGAATCCAACTCGCCGATTCTCGGAAAATCGTCTTGCTGGTGAAACCGCTGGCGCTGGGGCTGATGCGGAAAATGGCATCGCCGTTGGTGGTCAGCACGTTGCCGTCGCAGTCCACCGTGACCGCGTGAATGTACGGACTCTCGGCCTCCAGCTCGAACTCCGCAAAGAAGGTTTCGTGCATCACCGCCATGCCGTCGTCAGCACTCACCCACAGCCGGCCTTCTGGTCCGGCAAAAATGTCGTTGATGACGACCAGAGGCAGCTTGGTGACCGGCTGCGGCCTGCTTTCACCGTCCGCCAGGCGCCAGCGGTAGAGGCCTTCGCGCCAAGTGCCGATATAGAGGTTGCCGTCGGTATGCTCGGCAAAGGAGGAGACGCCTGCGTTGATGAATGCCAGTGGCTGCCAGGAGAGACCCTTCCCCTCAGGCGTGAGAGCCAGCTCGAACAGGCCATTGTTGCTGCCGATCCACAGCCGGTTGCCGGGCCGCATCATCATGGCGTCGATGGAAAAGGTGGCTTCCGGCCGGCGGTCGGCGATCTTGTGAAAGGTTTCCGTGGCGGCATCAAAGCGGAACAAATAGCCGCGCTGCGAGGAGACCAGCAGGCGGCCCTGGCCGTCTTCCACAAAGATGAACGAGCGGGAGTAGCTGCCCGCGCGATAGACTTCCTCGAAGAGAAAGCGTCGTAACCTGCCGTTTTGAAAACGCACCACGGCGTCAGGCTCGCTGATCCACAAAGCGCCGTTTTTGTCTTCGAACATGGCTTTGGGATAATGCAGGGTGGAATCCGTGTGGGTTCGGCTGCCGGCCAGCAACAGCTTGAACAAGGTCGTGTCGCCGCGGGAGTCGATCTGGCTGATCCCCAAATCGGTAATCACGAACGCGCGGCGGTCGCGCGTTTTGGCGAAGCCCTTGATGAAAAGGTCGGGCAGATTCTCTGTGTAGGTTTTGAAGTTCCGCCCATCGAAGCGCACCAGGCCGGCATCGGTGGCGATCCACATGAAGCCCAACGTATCCTGGAAAATCGCTTTGGTGAGATTGGTGGGCAGGCCCTGCTCGATGCTGTACGTCACGGCATTCAGATGCTGCGCGGGGAGGGAGAGGGGGAAGGCAAGCGCAATCGGCAGCAGCAAGCCGGCAAGCCGCGGCCGCCGGCAGGGGCGGCGTGTTTTGATGGCGGTGTGTGATTTCATGCGGGCATGGGTTGGTATTGCAGTTCGCACGTACAGCAGCGTTACGATGGCTCTCCCTCATCCGGCCGCAAAATTATCAAAATGGCGTTGAAATGCAATGCCATTCTTTGCGCGGCAACGGTGTGATTGCGGCGCGCCTCTCCCGATAAACTGCTTGCATTTGGCAGGATTCCAGGCTACTTTAAAGCGCCAGTTAGTGGCCAGAAAAGTGAGTGAGGGATGGCAGACCAGAAGTTGTTTGGCATGGATGGCAAGCAGGCGGATCAGCTCGACGCCATTCGCGAGATCGTGCTGGGACCGCCACTGCGTGATCTCGATCGCCGGCTGCAAAAATTGGCGCGCTCGATCGAGCGCCTCAGCGAGCAACAAGAGCAGTGGCGGGCGGAATATGAAACGAAACTCGCGCAGGTGCAGGCGCGTGCCGACGCGCGTCTCGACCGCATGGCGCGCCGCCTGTTGCGACATCGTAAGCAACTGCAGCGCATGCTCGCGGCGATCGAGGCGGAATGGCAACGCGTGCAGGGACGCGTCAAGAGGGAGCGCAGCAGCCGCCTCAAACTCGCCGAGCTTCTCACCCGGCTGGCGCAGCAAGTGCGCACCGGGCGGGCACCCGCCAATGGCAAAAAGAATTCTCGCCCCGCCGCAACGCGCCCCCGCCGCCCGACCACCAGCCGCCGTCAAAAAATCCCGTCTGCCAAAAGTCGCGAACGCAAATCACCATGAACGCGGAATCAGAAAAAACCGCCGACGTCGAGCGTTTGCGCGAGCTGTTGTTGGGCACCGACCGTGCGCGCGTGCGACACCTCGAAAGCGAAGTGAGTGAACTTCGCCGCCAGCTTGCGGATCGTGAGTCGCTGATCGCCGCGCTCAACCCCGTCATCGGTGATTTGCTCGAGCGCAAGATTGCCGGCTCCGGCCCGGAGATGGCGGAAATCGTGGCGCCGCTGATGGGTCCGGCGATCAAGCAGCAGGTGGCGGAATCCAAAGACGAGATGGTCGAGGCGCTCTATCCGGTGATCGGCCAGACCGTGCGCCGCGCCGTCGCCGAGGCGATGCGCAAACTCGTCGCCCAAATCAACCAGCGGCTGGACAAAGCCTTCAACCTGCAGGCCACCTGGGCGCGCATGAAAGCGCGCATGCTGGGCCTGCCTGAGCCGCTTGCCGTCATTCCGCAAGTCTTCCCCTTCACCATCGAACAGCTTTTTCTCATCGATCAACGCTCGGGCTTGTTGATAGCGCATGTGCCCGCCGAAACCGGCGCGCAGAGCAACGGCAAGCTGCAGATGGTGAGCGGCATGCTCACGGCGATTCAAGATTTCACCAAGGACGCTTTTGGACCGGATCATGAGGGCGACCTGCATGAAGTCCGCTACGGCGACAAGACCATTTTCGTCGTCGCCAATCCGCCGGCGTTTCTTGCGGCCGTGACCGCCGGAACGCCGCCGATGCAATTTGCCGACAAGCTGCGCGGCTTGCTGCGCCGGATTCACAACACCTGGCACCGCGAGCTGCGCGAGTTTTCCGGCGACGCCTCCGCGTTGTTGTCGGCGCGCCAGCCCATGCACAAGTTCATCACCGCCTTCTCGCTGCCGGCGCCGCCCAAGCAGGCACGCCTGCCGGCCGGGCGCCTGCCATGGTATCGCACCACTCCAGCAAGAGCAGCATTTGCTGCGGCAGCAGGATTGGCATTGCTCACTACGGTGTGGCTCGCCTGGCAACCGGCAGGCACGTCCGCTCCGCCGCAAACGCAAAGCACGGCGCAGGTGGCGGCGCCGCAGATTTTGCCGCTCCCGCCGCCGCTGCGCCTGGAAGCGCGGCTGCACGGCCGCGTGTGGATGAAGGTGATTGCCGACGGCCGCGACTCAACGGATTTCATTTTTCGGCGCGGAGAAATCTATGCCTGGCAGGGCGAGCAGCAATTTCGCGTGCAAGTCGGCAACGCCGGGCAGACCGAACTTTTTTTGAATGGCAGCCACCTCGGCAGTTTGGGAGAGGTGCAGCAGGCGGTCACGCTGCAGATCACGTCTCAGGGCATCGTCGCGAGAGAGTAAGTGCCGCGCGCGGGTGATTGGTGAAATCCCCCACTTGGTGGGCATGACCGGGGCAAATGCCCCAAGTGCCGGCAGCGCTGCGAGATGGCGGTTGCCGAATGGCCAACTTTGAATGAGTAGCATCAGTGTTTGTTTGGGAAACATTCGGCCTGGATTAGACAGGGGCTGGGGCGGGATTCTTCTAACTTTAACTCTATCATCCGGATAGCCCACGGCTCTGCCGTGGGGGAGTTGGCTCGGTAAATATCCAAGTTTCGGAGAGACATCAATTCGGAGACCATCGCACCGTCAGTCAGAATCAGATTCATTGGCACGAGGGTTGTAAGTGAAACAGGGACGAGTCGTGCAATACTGTCAGAGCCCGGCGCACAGGCGCCGACTTTACTTCACTGCTTCTCTCATGCTCCGTGAGCTGCAGTATTGATGGGATGTCGTCTTGCACGAGAGGCTCACGACTGGCTGTGAATCTGGCTGGCGGTCAAGCGGAATCGCATCACCTGAGTTGCATCCGACCGCCGGCCTTATTGTTTGGATGAGACCGAAGCGTGTCAGGCGAATTAACGGAAAGAGGGTGTGAACCAAGAGAGGAGTTGATGATGTCCAAAAAAATTCTATCGGGTATCCTGGCGGTGTTGGTGCTCAGCTCGTTTGCGATTGGCCAGGATCGCGCGGGTTCCGTCGCCTTTGGTGTGCGGGGCGGCATCACAAACTACCAAGGCGATGATTATGATTCCGCCAAGCAGCGTCCCTATGGCAGCGTGCTGGCGGAGTACTACCTCACCAATCGTTTCTCGCAAGAAACAGCGCTGAACATCGGGGAATTGGCCGGCGAGACCGGTGCCAACGATTTCAAGTCGGTTGCGAGCAGCTTGAGCCTGATGGGCCGTTTCGCGCTGCTCGGCGGCGGTTTTCGCCCCTATCTGGCGGCAGGCGCAGAATTGGTCGGCATTGATCCCGAAGGCGAGAACAATGACAATCACGATCGCACCTCGTTCGCCTTTCCGGTGGGCGGCGGTGTGAGCCTGGGGCTCGGAGAGAATGTGACGTTCGACGTGCGCGGCTTGTATCATTACTCCCTTGACGATCGCTACGACGGCCTCGACACCGAAAGCGCGAACGACGCTTTTCTCACCGGCACGGCCGGCCTGACCTGGATCACCGGCGGCAACCCCGACAAAGACGGTGACGGCCTGAGCAAGAAGGAGGAAAAAGCACGCGGTACCAATCCCAATCTCGCCGATACCGATGGCGACGGCTTGAGCGACGGCGAGGAAGTCAATGTTTACAAGACTGATCCCCTCAAGGCCGACTCGGACGGCGATGGCTTGAGCGACAGCGATGAGCTCAAAAAGTACAATACCAACGCCAACAAAGCCGACAGCGATGGCGACGGCCTGAGCGACGGCGACGAAGTGCTGAAGCATCGCACCAACGCCAGCAACGCCGACAGTGACGGCGACGGCCTCAATGACGGCGCGGAGATCAACACGCACAAAACCGACGCCCTGAAAGCAGACACCGACGGTGACGGCCTGAGCGATGGCCGCGAAGTGACGCAAACCAAGAGTGACCCGCTCAAGGCTGATACCGACGGCGGCAGCGTGAATGACGGCGCCGAGGTGACGCGCGGCAGCGATCCCCTGAATGCCGAAGATGACGTGCCGAAAGTCGCCAAAGTCGAAGAGACGTTGCAGGTGGAAGTCGGCAAGGCCATCGTGCTGGAAGGTGTGGTGTTCAAGAGCGGCAGCGCCGAGATTTCGCCGGAATCCGAGGCGATTTTGGTGAAGGCGTTCAACACGCTCAATGAGAATGCCGAGATCGCCGTGGAGATTCAGGGTCATACCGACAATCGCGGCGGCCGGGCGCTGAACACCAGACTGTCGTTGGCGCGTGCCGAGGCCGTGAAGGCGTACTTGGTGAGAAAAGGCATTGCCGCCAACCGCATCACCACCAAGGGCTTTGGCCCGGACAAGCCGGTGGCTTCCAATGACACCGCTGAAGGACGGCAGCAAAACCGGCGCATTGAGTTCTTCCGTGTGAAGTAGGTTCTGAAAGCTCCGTGTAATCCCAGCCGCGAAAGCGCAGCGCCTGAACCGCCGGCAGGTTTGTCGAGGCTGTTGGTGCGCCCTGCGCCTTCGCGGCTTTGTTGTGAACTTAGACCTGTGAGGGAGAAATCATGCTGTACACTATCCTGATTGGCCTGGTGGTTGGCGCGATCGCAAAATTCATCATGCCGGGCAAAGATCCCGGCGGCATTATCGTGACGATCCTGTTGGGCATCGGCGGGTCGGTGCTGGCCACTTACCTCGGACAGTGGCTCAAAATCTACGCCGAAGGCCAGACCGCACAGTTCGTCGGTTCGGTCGTTGGGGCCATCTTGATTCTGTTCGTGTATCGTCTCCTCACCAAGAAACGGAGTTGAGCGGTACCACGACCGGCGTGGGTGCTTCCCTGCGCCGGACTGGCGCGGATCACTGCCCTGAGGCTCCTGATGCGCTGAGGTCTTGACGTCCCCGCAGCCTGCTGCGGGGCATTTTTGTTTGGTTGAATTTCGTTGCGCTGGTCATTGAGGAAAAGCTGCATGAACAAAACCGAATTCGGCTGGGGCGGCTTTCTGCTGCGCTTTGTGATCGCGTTTGTCCTGGTGTATGCCACCTACAATCCCGAAGGATTCTCCTACTTTCATTGGGCGATTCAGCCGGTCACCCAAGTGCCGGTGACCACCTTGAGCGCCATCAATCCGCTCAAGGTGTTGGCGGGCCTCGGCCTGTTTGCTCTGTGGGTGATCTACTTGCAGGCGACGAATCGCGCCCTGGGTTTCAAAGGCGCAGTGCTCGCCGCCGCGCTGCTGGGCTGTCTCATTTGGGTGTTGATCTACTGGGACGTGTTCACGCCGCGCGGCACGCGCGCCATTTCCCATCTTGTGCTGGTGGTGTTGTCGCTGGTTTTGGCCATCGGCGTGTCCTGGTCGCATCTCACGCGGCGCTTCACCGGCCAGGTTGACATTGATGAAGTCGGCGGGAAATGAATCTGCCTTGGCCCGCAGAAAGGGTTTTACCGGAACCACCTGGTGCCCGGCGCATGCCGTAGAAATGAAAAATCCCAATCACCCTCACGGTGATTGGGATTTTTTGTTTGCAGAAGCAGGAATGCGCTAACGCCGGCCGCCGCCCAGCACTGCGCCCAGCAGATCGCCCAGGCCACCGCCGCCGCCCTGGTTGCTTTGTCCGCCGCCCAGACCACGCATGAAGAAATCGGCGACGTCATCGAGAATGTTGCCGTCACCGTCTTGATCGAGCAGCGCAGCCAAGCCCTGCGAGCCGGCACCGCCGGCATCGCGCTTTTGCGTGAGCAGGCCCAAAACCAGCGGCGCCAGCATGGGGATGATTTTCATCGCGGTTTCCATGTTCAAGCCAAAGCGCTGCGCGATTTGGCCGGCTGCCTGCACGCCGGATTCGCCGAGCAAGCCGCCCAGCCGCGGGTCGGCGTTTTGATTGCGCACTTGCATTCCGAACAGCCCACCGATGTCATTGAGCACATCGGGATTGCCATACTTGTTGAGAATGTGATCCACCCGCGGTGCGCCGCCGCGTTGCTCCATCTGGCGCTTCAATCCACCCAAAACCAGCGGCACCACTTGCGGCAGAATCTGTGCGGCGGTGTTGCGATCAATGCCGAGATGCGATGACATTTGCTGCGCCACCTGTGGACCCAGCGCTCCAATGATCTCTTCAACCAAACTTGGCATGTCCAATCCTTTCAATTCAAATCATAAGAAAAACGATGGGGATTATGCGGTTTCCTCGAGACGCTGATGGGTCAACGGGGACGAGAAGAAACTGAATGCGCGACGAATCCGCAAATTCTGCATGCAAATCACATTCCATGAGGCCCTTGCCCTCCTGTCTGCCATTGGATTCCGAAACGCTCAGGAGGGCAAAGGCACTACCCTGCGCCAGATTCCGGCTCAGCGAGCTGCCGCACCCGCGGATTTCTTGGCATAGGCCGAATACAGGCCCCAAGCACCGACGATCAAGTTGATGATGATGGCACCCCAACCGTTCGTCAATTGCAGGCCGCCCAGGCTATCGACCTTAAGTATGCCCAACAGGCCGACCAAGCCGTTCAAACCGCCGAGGACTTGAGCGCCAGTTCGTTGTGTGCTTTCCGTGCCCTTGAAGCCGAGATAACTCAAGGCCGCGCCAGAAATCACGTTAAAAAGGTTGCCTCCTCCGAGGATGTCGCCAGCTCCTGCTGTTGCCCCCAAGAGTGATCCGACGCCCGGAACAAACTGGCCGAGCAAACCGATGGCCGTTTGCACCAGACCGGCATACTTCGTGAAGTTTTGAAGCATGACTGTACCTCCTCGTTAGATCAAAGAACAAAGTGAAGTGCGCCTGAGATTTTGCAGGCTTGGCGTTCCCGCGGCAGGGTCAGGAAGGCAAGATCGGGCAGAATCAGGCTGTCACAAAATACCAAAATAGGTGAGATTGTCAAGGCGCCAATTTGCGAGCTGTGGCCGCACGGTGGCTGGACCGCAGCGAGCATACTCTTGTTTCGCAAAACTGAACTTGCTTTTGGAATGAGAATTTGATATGAACTCGTGGTTGCGCGACATCATAATCGATCGTCACGCACTCTGCCAGACTGCAACCGAAGCAACCTGGGGAAAATTTCGCGGGCGCGCCAGTCTTCCCAGAACAATATCCTGCGCCAAATTTCAGACAAGCTGAAACGTGAAGCCCGCGGACAGCAATAAGCCCGATTCGTACACTGTTATTTCGCACGACGTATCCACCACCACTGTCATTCGGTAGGGATCTTGTGAAGATTTGGGCACACTCCCGTGCCATTCACCTCAAAAGCTCACCGCCGAGACGCGGAGACCGCGGAGAAGGACTCCCTTGATTTTCAAACTCCGCGCTCCCCGCGTCTTGGCGGTTCAGAGATGTACTTTGTGGTTAAGAATTTTTCGGAATTTTGTTCTGACTGCGAGCGCCTGATGGCCATAACACTCCAGCTACTGCCACTTGAATTCACGAAATGGCTGTGCAGTCGCAACAAGTGCGGCATGCCGGTGCGGCCGTCGCAAATTGTGGTCGCCAGCCGCCGGCGCCGCTCGCGGGAAGTGAACTCCGCAGGAACCGGGCTGTGAATCTCGCTACCGCATCTTTGCTCAGCAACATCCGGCGACGTTGGCGCCGCTCGCCGCGGCTGCCGTTGGCGGCGGCGGCGGTGATTTGGCTGTCGCATGCTTTCTATCACACCGCTGCTTCTCCTTTCCCCTTGCAGCGCGAGGGCGTTGTTGCCTTGCTCAGCAAGACCCCCTTCGATTTCTACCAACTCGATTTGCAGCGGCGCCTGGCGGCATACGGCGCGCAGGGCCGGGTCGATTCCATCCGCCAGGTCGTGCAGCAATATCCCTATCATGCCGGCGTCATCTTTCACAACTTCCTCGAACGCAGCCTGTTTCTCACGTTCAATCAGCAGCCGGATTCCGCACGTTTGTTGGCAGCCGTTGCCCGCACTCTCGCCCAGGATCTGGCAGAGGTTCAAAGCGACAGCTTTTTCCAGCAGCGCTACGCGCGGCTGACGTCTTTGCAGCTTTCCCGCCCCACGGCGTTGCACGCCTGGGTGGCGGCGCAAGCCGTGTTCATGCGCGGCATCCGCCTGGATTCCACCAACGTTCCGTTCAATCTCCAGTGCCTGAATTACGCCCACACCCGTTTCCAGCGCCTCGATGATCACAAACAGGCGGCAGACAACCTGTGGTGGCTCTGCACTTACTATTTTCGCGTCATTCATGATGACGACCAGGCGCTGGCGATTGCGCACCAATGGCTTGCGCTGAGCCGCGCCATCGGCTATCGCGACGGCGAACTTCAGGCGGCCATGCTGCTGGCGGAGATCTATGACGCCCGCCAGGCAGCGGATTCCGCCAACGCCTGCTTCAATCTCGCGGCCGCACGCGCGCAACAGCTCGGCAATCCTTATGCGCTGGCGCGACTGCTGGATATTCGTGTTCTGCAGGCCATCGAGCGCAGTAAATTTCCCGAGGCCATCGCGCTGCTGCATCGCCTGCTGCAGTTCTCGCGGGAGATCAACTTCCGCGCGCTGGAGGGCATCACCCATGCCTCGGCTGCCCGCGTGTATCACCTGCTCGCGGATTATGACCAGGCGCTGGCGCATCTCGATTCCAGCATCGTGCGCGTGCGGCAATTGAATCATCGCGTGGATTTGCCGCCCTTGCTGCTGCACCAGGCTGACATTCTTGTGGAACTGGGTGAATGGCAACGCGCGCTCGCGCTGGCCGATTCGGCGTTGCGCATGTATCAGGCGCAAGACCACGTCTATGAGGTGGCCAGAACCCACGGCTTGATCGGCTTGATTCATCTGGGCCAGCGGGATTTCAAACGCGCCCGCGCCGCGCAAGAGCGCGGACTGAGCCTGCTGGCGGAGAGGAAGGCAGCCGAGGTGAAGATGGAGCTGTGCAACAATCACGGTGAGATTGCCCTGCAGCAAGAGAGAGCCGCGGAGGCCAAGCAAGCGTTTGCCGAGGCGGAAGGACTTTGGGAATCCCCGCGTGGTGATCGCGAATTGTCACGCGCGCGGCTGGGCCTGGGCCAGGCTGCGCTTGCCATGCGTGAATATGGCCAAGCCCGGCAGCTTTTCGAACAAGAACTCGCCCGTAGCGAGGCCGGACAGCAGCGCGATTTGGTGTGGAAATGCCACCTCGGGCTGGCACGGGCATACGAAGGTCTGCAGGAAGTCGAGGCGGCGCAGAATCATTACAGCCAGGCCAGCACGGCGCTCGAAAAGATCCGTGACACTGTCGGCCGCATGGATTTCAACATGAGCTACTTCAGCACGGTTCAGGAGGTTTTCGACTCCGCGATTTTCTTTGCGTTGACGGTGGCGCAAGATCGCGGTATGGCGCTGGCGTTCATGGAAAAAGCGCGTGCTCGCAACATCGTTGATTTGCTGCGCCGGCAGCAGGTGCAGACCAGCATGCCCGCCGGCGTCACCACTGCGCCGCGCGATTCCGCGCTCGTCATTTTGCAACCAAATCCCGCTGCACTGCAGCAGTTGCTCGATGATTCGACGGTGGTGGTGGCTTATCGCGTGATGCGCCGCCACTTGATCATCGCAGCGCTGGACCGGACCAGTTATGACATCGAATATCTGCCGCTGGATCAAACCGCGTTGCGCGAAGCAGTGCAACGATTCCGTTGCATTCTTGGCGTGGAAGATCTGAGGGATTTTCGCCAGCGCAGGCAGCGGGATCCGCACTCTCTCTGGCAGGAGACACGGCGGGCAGGCGAGGCTTTGTACCGCCAGCTTGTTGCACCCGTCGCCGGCCGCCTCACGCAGGCGCGCACGGTTTACTTCATTCCTGATGATGTGCTGTACTATCTGCCCTTTGCCGCGCTGGCGGAAGGGCAGGAGGGCCGTTTCCTGATTGAGAAGCATGCCCTCGCCTATGCGCCGAGTTTCACCGCCCTGCAGCTCATTTTGCAGCGTACTCAGCCGTTTGCCTTGCAGGCGACGGATTCGCTGCTGGCGCTCGCGTTGCGCTCGCGCACCATTCCCTTTGCGGCGCAGGAAGTCGACACGGTTGCGCGCTTCTTCCCAAACGCCCATTCCCAAATCAGCGAACGTTGGACGCGGCCTGCGCTGGCCACGCGCCTCCACGGCTTTCGCGGAATTGCGCATCTTGCGGTGCATGCCGACGTGGATGACAGCCAGCCGCTGCAATCCTATCTGCTGCTGGATGAACGCCACCGCAGCCTCGTCGCCGCGCGCCGCAATGCGGGCGGGGAAATCGCGCGGGCATTCCGCCGCGACCGCCGTCTCCCCATTTCTGATGACGACACGCTCCACGTCCTGCGCGCGGCTGAGGTGCTCAACCTCGACGGTGCTGGCCTCAAGTTGGTGGTGCTTTCCGCCTGCAACACGGCACTGGGGCGGCACCTCAGCGGCGAAGGCATGATGGGATTGACGCAGGCATTTCTGTGCGCTGGCACGCAACGGCTGCTGACCACGCTGTGGCAGGTTGATGATCAAAGCACGTATGAATTGATGCCGCGATTTTACCGCCCGCTGGCGCGAGGCGTGACGCCGGCGCGGGCGCTGCAGGCCGCCCAGATCGAAACCATTCGCAAATTGGAAAAAGAAGCCGGCTATGCTTTGCCGTACTTTTGGGCCGCCTTTGTCTTAACCGGCCGCGCGGATTGAGCTGCGCGGCAGCCGGCATAACTGCAACCTCGCTTTGGCCGGAGGCCTCGGCGCCGGGCGTCACCACTGCGGCAGGTTTGAGCTGAATCTTGCGACGAGGTCTCCCGCCGGGCGAGGAGTAGAGATGGGCAAATAGGTGTTGCTGTCTAAACCTCAATCCCAATAACTCAATTCAGGGGAGCCAGTATGAATCAGGGAAAGAAGGAAGAACACATCGGCTATTGGATTCGCATCCAATCCAAGCCGGCCGGCGCGCAGGCGGAAGAGCAGCGCAAGCTGAACTTCATCAATTATGTCATTCATTTCCTGCAAAATCGTTGGCCGTGCCCGCCCTATTGCCTGGATGCCAGCGGCGTCGGCCAGGCATTCACTTTGAGCACGCCGATGCTCACGTTTTTCTTTGTGCTGGTGGGATGGTTGGTCCTGGCGAATCAAGCCGAGGTGAACTGGCTGAAGCTGATCATTTGGTCGCTGGCGGGCGGCGCGGTTGCGGGCTTTCTCATCGGCTATGTTTTCGCCTGGAAATTCAATCGAACGATTCGCGGTAATCACATCGGTATCGATCGCAATGAACTCAAGGTGCTCATCCGCGAGGTGCAATCTGAATCACGGTGATCAACGAGCCGGCTTGCAATGGAAATGCCCCGGAATTCCGGGGCATTTCTGTTCTGCCAGAGCCGCGTGCACTCAACCCACGCTCACTTGCGAGCTTCAGTTCTCAACATAACCAGTGTCCCAATGCCGGTGGCGATTGTGGGCTCGTAAATCCACCCCAAAATCCACGGCAGCTTTCAAAGCCATCAGGACGGAAACCCAGCCTGCGATTACCTCCACCCGATCCTCAACGCGCACGCCAGTATCGGTCAAAGTCAAATCGGTGCCGCCCTGGCCATCTTCTGCCAAGGTGAAAGTGGCGATTGAACCTCCGTAATAATGCACCGAGTAGCGCGAACAGGGAATGGCTTCCAAAACGCGAGCGTCCCACCGGATGTTGTTGGGGAATACGAAGTGAATGACCCCGGCCTGTTCCACGGCAGACTCCGCCCAAAAAGTCGCCCGCCCAACGTCGGTGGACAACGCTTGATAGACTTTGGCGATCGGCGATCGCAGATGCAGCCGCCAGCAAATAAGAGAGGGATCGTCTTGAAAGCTCATTGGAGGGCAAGTCCGTGCGGTGCAAGTTCAAGGTTCGTTTGCCTGCGCATGGAACGGTGGCGTGGAATGTCCCACACGGGCGACGGTATCGATCACACCGCCGCCGATGACAATATCGCCATCATAGAACACGGCAGACTGTCCGGGCGTGATCGCGCGCTGCGGCGAGACAAACCGGACTCGCACGGCATGCTCGGCCGCATCTGACAGCAGCGCTGCCGCGCCGGGATCGCGGTAGCGGATCTTGCATGCCACCTCGCGACCGTCGGGCGGGCAAAACTCAGCGATCCAGTTCACAGAGGTGACGGTGAATTCATCCTGCAGCAAATCTTCCTCATCACTGATCGTGATTGCGTTGGTTTGTGTATCGATCCGGCTCACGAACACCGGCCGTCCCAATGCCAAACCCAGGCCTTTGCGCTGGCCGATCGTGTAGAACGGCACGCCCTCGTGTGTGCCGAGGGGATTGCCAGCGGCATCGCGGAACATGCCCGTGCTCGCCTGCCTGCCTTCTGCAGGCACACTTTCGCGCAGAAAGCGGCGGTAATCATTGTCAGGAATGAAGCAGATTTCCTGGCTCTCCTTCTTCCGGGCCGTTTTCAAACCCAGGCTGTGCGCGATGCTTCTGACTTCCGGCTTGGCGAGTTCGCCCAGCGGAAAAATGGTCCGGCTGAGCGCGTTTTGGCGCACGCCCCACAGCGCGTAGCTTTGGTCCTTGTTTTGATCCACCGCGCGCCGCAACTCCCATCTGTTGGTGGAGGAGTTGTAGGTGATGCGGGCATAGTGGCCAGTGGCGAGCAGGTCAGCGCCGATGGCTTCAGCCTGCTGCAGCAGCGCGCCCCACTTGACGTAGGTATTGCAGCGCACGCAGGGATTGGGTGTCCGCCCGGAGAAGTATTCGGAGATGAAGTTCTGCTGCACGCTGCGCTGAAACACTTCTTTTAGATCCAGCACGTAATGCGGCACGCCCAGCTTGTGACATACCGCGCGCGCATCAGCCATCGTGTCAATCGAACAGCAACCGCTCTCGAGATTGACGTTGCCGCCGCTGGCGTGATAGTCCCACAGATTCAGGGTAATGCCGATCACGCGATAGCCATGCTCGTGCAAGAGCGCGGCCGCAACCGAGCTATCGACGCCGCCACTCATCGCAACAACGACGGTGGCGCCGTTGCCCGGCGCAATGGCGGCCTTGGCATGAAGATCGATTTGTGTCTTCACCATGTGACTGCGTTTGGTCGTTTTTTGTTGAAGTAAGCGTGAACTGTGATGGGAGACAGTCGCCTCATGATGGCATTGTCGGATCGCTCCCGCTGGGCCGCGCGGCCTCTGGACGATGAAGCGGACGCTCGCGCAGGCGGCGCTGCAGAATTTGCTGCAATGCTTCCAGCGTGCGGTCAAGCTCTGCTTCGGTCGTCATTCGCCCCAGGCTGAATCGAATCGCCGAGTTCACGCGCTCCGGACTCAGCTTCAGCGCGCGCAACACGTGGCTGGGCTCTACGCTGCCGGAGCTGCAGGCGGAGCCGTTGCTCACGGCGATGCCCTGCAGATCCAGGCTCATGACCATCGCCAGGCTGTCCATTCCTGGAAATGATATGTTCAGGATGCCGGGCAGCCGGTCGTGCGCAGGGCTGTTGCGCACGGCCTTGGGATAGATTGTTTGCAGCCTTTGCAAGAAAGTCTCTGCCAGCGCCTGCAACCGTCGCTGCTCTTGTTGGCGCACGGCCAACATCATCTCTGTGGCCTTGCCGAAGCCAACTATGGCGGCGACATTTTCCGTCCCGGCGCGGCGTTCACGCTCCTGCTTGCCGCCGAGGAGCAGCGGCGCCAGCCTCACCCCGCGCCGAAGGTACAGCGCGCCGATGCCTTTCGGGCCATAGATCTTGTGGGCGGAAATGCTCAACAACGTCACCGGCGTGTTGCGAAGATCGATCGGCAGTTTGCCAAAGGTTTGCACGGCATCTGAATGAAATGCCAGCCGTCGTTCTGCCGCCAATTCGGCGATTTCTTGAATCGGGTTGATCGTTCCGATTTCGTTGTTCGCGTGCATGATGGCAAGCAGCACCGTCTCCGGCCGCAGCGCGCGCCGCACCGTGTCCGTGGTAATGCGGCCCTCGGCGTCCGGTTCGAGGTAGGAGATTTTCCAACCTCGCCGCTCCAACTCACGGAACACCATCAACACGCTGGGATGTTCGACGCGGCTGGTCACGATATGTTGTGGGGCCGCGCAGGTTTGCACGATTCCCAGAATGGCCAGATTGTTGGATTCCGTTCCACCACTGGTGAAGACGATTTCCTGGGGCTGGGCGCCCAGGCCCGCTGCAATTCTTTCCCGCGCCTCATCGATCGCCACTTTGGCATCCCGGCCAAAACTGTGAATACTCGAGGGGTTGCCGAAATGGGCGGTAAGATAGGGCTGCATTCCAGCCAGGACCTCTGCGGCCAGGGGCGTGGTTGCGCTATAATCCAAATAGATTCGATTCATGATTCGTTTGGCACTCTTCTTTGCGAAAAAAATATAGGGCGAGCCTTCCTTATTATCAAGCCTTTTCCCGATTCCCATGGACACAAACTTGAGAAATTTTTTTCTGCCCCGGGAACAAAACGGCGGGCTTCTGCGTTAATGCTCATGAAAACTGCTCGGCGCATCCTTTGGGTGTCGCCTTGAGCGGTGCGGCTATCAGCGTAGTACTGGCGGCGCTCGCTGATAGCCTTTTTTATTTTATGGCGCAGCCAAGCCGCATGGCCGCTGTAATCGCGAGAATGGCCGCCACCCCTATGCGACTATTCCGCCGCATCCCTCTGCCACAGAGCTCAAAGTTTGTGCCTGCCCGGGCGTGTGTTCACATACCGGCACATTTGCCTTCCCAAGTGAAGCGGAGCCAGACGAGCCTCGCGTTCCCGCTCCCGCACCCGCCGGATCGCAGGGCGGCCTCCCGAAAATCTTTTCTTCTCACCACTTGACAATGCTCTTCTCTCTTTCTATCTTTCTCGCCCAATTTTGGCAGAAGCGATCGTTTCACCCGGCCGCGACCGTCCAAGTTTCCAAGTGGCTGGTCGAGCGGGTGGACTCCGGTCCCAAGCACGCCACCAAACCAAAGGAAAAGTCATGCTGCCCGCAGAGAAAGACACCGAGCTGCGCCAGAAGATTGCCAATGGCTTCATCGTCGAGACCGAAGATGACATGACGCCCGGTTACAAAGCCGCGCTCGAAGTGATCCTGACCGTGCAGGGTGACACCGAGTTGCTCAGCGCGCCCGCCTACTACTTTGCCTCCAAGGATGCCCCGACCATCAACAGCCGTTTGGCGGTGTATGCGATCATTCAGGATGAGCTGGGGCATGCCAATATCGCCTATCGCCTGCTCGAAGACCTGGGCGTTTCCAAACAATGGTTGATGTATGGCCGCCAGCCACATGAGTTCAAGCATCCTTATGGCTTCGATCAACCCCTGGAAAACTGGGCGGAAATGGTGGTGGCCAACGGCTTCTTCGATCGCGCCGGCATCACCCTGCTCGCCGATGTGCACAAGAACTGCAGCTACGGCCCGTGGCAGCGCGCGCTCACCAAAGTTGACCGCGAAGAGGTGCTGCACTTGCGCCACGGCGAAAGCTGGATGAAGCGCCTGGCGAAGGCCGGCGGTGAAGCCCGCCAGGCTCTGCAGCGCGCCGTGGACTGGATGTTTCCCGTGACGCTGGAGTGGTTCGGTTTGCCGGACCATCTCAAGAAGCACAATGACCAGCTCGATTACCGCTTGAAGGGCCTGACCAACGATCAGCTTCGCCAGGTGTGGATGAGCGCCACGGTGCCGCTGTGCGAGAGCATCGGCATCAAGGTTCCGGCGCATTACGATGAGGCCCGCCAGGAGTACATTATCGATTATGAGTTCCCGGTTGAATATGATCCCGCGGCCAAACGCTGGCTGTTCGACCAACCCATTACCTGGCAACAAGTCTTTCAACGCTGGAAAAAGCGCGGCCCGATGAACCTCACTTACGTCGAGATGATTCAGGGCAACAAGCACGGTACTTTTGGTGGGCTGCAGTGGAATTGAACCCTGGGACAGGCGCGAATTCCGATTGAATTCATTGAACCAACAAACCGTCTGGCGCGCGCTGGCGGAGGTGATGGACCCCGAACTCCCGATCAGCGTCGTGGATATGGGGCTGATTTACGACGTGCGCGTGAACGGCGGCGCGGTCGATATCGACATGACCTTCACGGCCATGGCCTGTCCGGCGATGACAATGATGATCGACGACATTTGCGCCAAAATCAATACGCTGGCGCAATGTTCCGGCACGCGCGTTCATGTCGTCTGGAATCCGCCGTGGACGAAGGCGCGTTTGAGCGAGCGCGGCAGGGCAGTGCTGCAGAGCATGGGCATCGCGGTGTGAGCTGGGTGTCCGCCGATTGCGGCGCGGGGCGAGAATCATACATGGTCTAATCGAACAAGAGGGCAGCGAAGGGAGCAAGGGCTTGACCCATGGCAACTGAACAAATCTACGAAGTTTTTGCGCGCAAGAATCACGAAGAGGCATTGCTGCATGTGGGCAGCGTCAATGCGCCCAACGACGAACTGGCCCGCGTCTATGCCTGGACCACTTATGATGAAGAAAGCTGGGTTGAAATGTGCGTCGTGCGCCGCGCGCAAATCATCCCGGTGTTGAATCCCGAAACCAAGCCGATTTGGGGAAATTGAAAGCCGTCCCCCACCGCCGGTTTGGATTGATCAGGCTTTGCGCCTGGCTCTGCTCATTTCTGCAAGCCATCATTATGAGGATCGCGTGTCAACCTTCAAATCCGCTGCTGAGCTTTCTCCCAAAAGCCGCGACTATTTGCGCGCGCTGATGATCGCGCTGTCGGACACCAAGATGCTGCTGGGTTTTCATTATGGCGAATGGACCTTCGGCACGCCGGCCCTGGAAGCTTGCATCGCCGCCTGCAGCATGTCGCAGGATGAATTCGGCCATCTGCGCCTGTTTCACGCCTGTCTCAACACCCAGTTTCAGGAAGACCCCAAGCAGCTCATCGAACGCCGGCCGCTCGCACAGTTCGCCAACATGCCTTCGCTCGATCATCCTTTGCGGCAGTGGTCGGATTTTGTGGCCGTCAATCTGCTCACGGACGGCGCCCTCACCGTGTTGTTGACCGCGCTGCAACGCTCAGCCTTCGAGCCGGTGGCCAACTTCATCGACAAAATGGTGGAGGAGGAAAGACATCATCTGCGCAATGCCCAGGGCTGGTTTCGCACTTTGGCGACGCGCAACGCCGAAACCAAAGCCGCGCTGGAAGCATCCTGCCGCGGCGTACTGGCGAAAACCCTGGAATGGCTTGGCCCTGCCGATCACGAAATGATGGAGACGCTGGCGCAGGAACGCATCATCAACATGCCCTGGGAAGATCTGCAGCACCAGTTTCTGGATTGGATCGGGCCGCTGGCACAGGAACACAACCTCGCTCTCGGTCTGGTCACGAAAGGCCGGCACTGGCAGCCGGCGGTCGCCCTGGAATACCGCAATTGGAACTATCAGACACGGCGCAGCAGCGCCACCCAGCCGGATGAGAAACTCGTCTATCATCTCAAAGGCAGCAAGAACGATATTTTCAAATTGGGAGAATGATGGCGTCGCCAGCTTCCTCACAGCAACCGGCGCAAGAGTCGGCCGCCGGTTCTCTGGTGCGTTGCCCGTTTTGCGGTTCCCTCCAAACGCAGTTGGAGGCGGCTTTCGGCACGACGCATGCCTACTCGCAGTTTTTCTGCCAGACCTGCCGCACGCCCTTTGAATGGATCAAATGGGAGGAGAAGGCAGCGACTCACGATCTTCCGGCGTTCCTGCAAAAATGAGGCGCTGCCGCGGCCTGCATTTCCGGGCGCGGCGAATGATCTTCGCAGCCATCCCGCCTCCAGGCCATCTGCCCGCCGCAACGCCCTTTGCCTGATCATTCAATTTTGATTTCGCATGAAACTGAGCTTTGCTCCCGCGCGCAAGCAATCCCTTCTCCCAACCAGCCGGCTGGTGCTGCACTCCCAATTTGAATCGAAAATCTTGGGCAACCAGCGCGATTTGATCGTGTGGCTGCCGCCTGGTTACGAACGACAACGCTTCAAACGTTATCCCGTGCTTTATGCGCACGACGGGCAAAATCTGTTCGATCCTGCCACCGCCTACATTGGTGTGGATTGGCAGTTGGGCACAACCGCGGAATCCCTGATCCTGCAGCGGCGGGTGCGCCCCTTTCTCATCGTCGGCATTTACAACACACCGGCGCGGCAGGAGGAATACACGCCGATCCGCGGCCGCGCTTACGCCCAGTTTCTCCTGCGCGAGGTGATACCGTTCATCGACCAACAGTATCGCACCGCCACCGGCCGCCGCACCACCGGTTTGTTGGGTTCCTCGCTCGGCGGGCTGATATCATTCTATCTGGCGTGGTGGCATCCGCAGGTGTTCGGCATGGCGGCCTGTCTTTCAGCCTCCTGGATGTGGCAGGGCGCGCGCGTGTTCAAGGATCTGGCCACGTTGCCCACGCCACGCCCGCGGGTGAAGCTCTATCTCGATCACGGCAGCGAGGGGGTGGAGGGCGACAATGCCGCGGTCTTTCACCAGATGCGCACCACGCTCGCGGCAAAAGGTTTTGCGCTTGGCAAAGATTTGGAGTATTTTTACGGCGTCGGTGATCGCCACGATGAGGCCTCCTGGGCGCGACGCGTGTGGCGGCCACTGGAATTCTTCTTCGGCAGAGCCGGTTGAGGCGCGCGCACGGCTCGCGCGTTGCGTGGCAGAGGAAACGACTGCTGTGCGAAGACAGACGCGAACGCGAGGTCATGATGATCTGGATTCTTCTCCAACTACGCCGCTGGCTGTTGGGCGGGCTGGCACTCTTCTTCCTTTTCACGCCGCCCGCGGGAGCGCAGTATTTTGGCCAGAACAAAGTGCAATACGAGAATTTCGATTTTCAAATTCTCCAAACCGAACACTTCGATGTTTATTTCTATCCGGAAGCACAGGAAGCAGCGGAACAGGCGGCGCGCCTGGCCGAACGCTGGTACGCGCGGCTGGCTTTCATTCTGCAGCATGAGCTTAACGGCCGGCAACCGTTGATCCTTTACGCCAGCCATCCTCACTTTCAACAAACCAACACGATTGGCGGCGGCGTCGGCGAAGGCACCGGCGGCGTGACTGAGGCGCTGCGGCGCCGGATTGTCTTGCCCTTTGCCGGTCCTCTCGCGGAAACCGATCACGTCATCGGCCATGAGCTGGTGCATGCCTTTCAATACGACATCACCGGCGTCAATACCGGCGGTGGCTTTCGCTCACCGGCGGGGCTGCAGTTGCCGCTGTGGTTCATGGAAGGAATGGCGGAACTGCTCTCCATTGGTTCGGTGGATCCGCACACCGCCATGTGGATGCGCGAGGCCGCCAGAAACGGCAAACTGCCCAAAATCTCCCAACTCGAAAACCCGCAGTATTTTCCCTATCGCTACGGCCAGGCGCTGCTGGCGTATGTTGCCGGGCGCTGGGGTGATGGTGTCATCGGCGATCTTCTCAAACAGGCGGGCCGCTCCGGCAACATTCAATTCGCGATTCGCCAGGTGCTGGGCGTGAGTCCGGACACGCTTTCGATGGATTGGCACCAGGCCGTGCGCGAAACCTACGAGCCGCTGCAGAAAACCACCAAGGCGCCGGCGCAGTACGGCAGGCAGACGATCAGCAAAAAACTGAAAGCCGGAGAGCTGAACATCGGCCCGGTGTTGAGCCCGGACGGCAGACACATGCTCTTTTTCTCCGAGAAGAATCTGTTCTCGATCAATCTGTTCCTTGCCGAGGTGGAGAGCGGCAAGATCAGGCGCAATCTCGTCAGCGCGGATCTCGATCCGCATTATGAGAGCATCGGCTTCATCAGTTCCGCCGGCGCGTGGGATTTTGCCAGTGAGAGAATTGCGTTCAGCCAGATCACCCGCGGCCGGCCCGGCTTTACGATTCTGGAGGTGCGCCGCAACAAAGTCGTGCGCGAGTATCGCTTCCCCCAGCTCGGAGAAATCTTCAATCCCACTTGGTCGCCGGACGGCAGTGCGATTGCATTCTCGGCCCTGGTGCACGGCATGACGGATTTGTTCATCTTCAATCTCGAAACCGACAGCCTGCGCCGCGTGACGCGCGACTTCTATTCTGATTTGCATCCGGCATGGTCGCCGGACGGCTCGCGCATCGTCTTTGCCAGTGACCGCTTCACGACGGATCTCGGCACTTTGAAGATCGGGCCGTATCGCCTGGTGCAATACGAGGTCGCCTCCGGCCGCCTTTCGTCGCTGCCGGGTTTCACGCAGGGCAAACATCTCAACCCGCAATGGTCGGCCGACGGCCAAAATCTCTACTTCCTCTCGGATCGTACCGGGATCACCAACCTTTATCGGCTGGAATTGGCGACCGGCGAATTCTATCAAATCACCGATTTGTACACCGGCATCAGCGGCATCACGGCCACAAGCCCGGCGCTCTCGGTGGCAGCCAAGACGAATCGCGTGGCCTTCAGCGCGTATGAAAATGGCGCCTACAACATTTACACCATTGATTCGGCGGAAGTGCTTGCCGGCACCCGCGTGGCTGCCGAGCCGGTTGCTGCGGTCGCTGCCGCGCTGCCGCCGTTGCAGCGCGTCTCCACGGCGCTCGATTCCACTTTGAGAAATTTCAGCATGGGTTTGCCGAAGAGCACGCCGGACAGTCTGGTGGACTATCGCTCGAGCTTGTCGCTGGCTTATGTCAGCCAGCCGTATCTGGCCGCGGGCTATGATCGCTACGGGGCGCAGCTCGGCGGCGGCATTTCATTCTTCTGGACCGACATGCTCGGCAATCACAATTTGTTTCTGGTCACGCAGGCGCAGATTGACGGCTCCTTCAAAGACCTGGCCGCGCAGTTGGGTTACTTCAATGCCACGCGGCGCTGGAATTGGGGCGCGAGCATTCAGCAGATGCCTTACATTTCGAGCCAATATGCCGCCGGTTCCGGCACGTTGAACGGCACGCCGGTTTACCTTGAACAGGAATTGCGCTACCGGCAATTGAACCGTGAAATCGCGGGGATCGTGGCTTATCCCTTCAATCGCGCGCAGCGCCTGGAGTTTTCGCTGGGCCTGCAAAACATTTCGTTTGATCTGCAGCAGCGCACGCGCGCATATTCCCTTGCCACCGGTCAGACGCTGATCGACCGCACGGATGATTTGCCGGCGCCCGGCGGGTTGAATCTCGCCAGCAGCAGCCTGGCGTTGGTGTATGACACCTCGGTCTTTGGCGCCACCAGCCCGATCATCGGGCAGAGCTACCGGCTGGAAACCTCGCCGATCCTGGGCACCATCAGTTTGAACAACGTGTTGATTGATTACCGCCGCTATCTCATGCCGCTGCGGCCGTTCACGCTGGCAGCGCGGGTGTTTCACTATGGCCGCTATGGCCGCGACAGCGAGACCGAACGCCTGGCGCCGCTGTTTCTCGGCTATCCCGGATTGATCCGCGGTTACGACAGCAATTCTTTCAGCCAGGAAGAATGCGAGGGCAATGATTGCCCGGTGTTCGATCAACTCGTGGGATCGAAAATCGCGCTGGCCAATCTGGAATTGCGCTTTCCACTGTTGGGCGTGCTGGGGCTGGGAGAGGGCTACTATGGTTTCCTGCCGCTGGAAACCGCAGCGTTCTACGATCTCGGCGTGGCCTGGACCAAAGCCGACAAGGCGGAGTTTCTGGGAGGCGATCGCAACTTTGTGAGAAGCTACGGCACCACCATGCGGCTGAATCTGCTCGGTTATCTCGTGCTGCAGCTTGACTACGTCAAGCCCGTTGACCGGCCGCGCAAAGACTGGTTCTGGCAGTTCAATTTCACTACGGGATTTTGAGGGCAGGAGGGAGGCGTTGGTGAAAGTGCGGCCGGAGCGGTGCCTGGTACAAGCAATCAATCTCTTGGGCTCGGAATTGCCGTAAAGCGCGCGACACCGCATTAGGCGACGGGACAACGGGAGCATGCCTTGATGAACACTCGAGTGGAAACACGGCTGGCCGATACCGGTGAGCGAATGATTCCGACGGCGGAAGGTGAAGTCAGCCTCGTCTTCTCCCGCCATCAATTTGCCTACCGCTTTGCTCGACAATTTGTTGACGGTAGAAACGTGCTGGACATCGGATGCGGATCCGGATACGGGTGCAAGATTCTAGCTGAACGGGCCAAGCACGTGCTGGGGATAGACCACGATGGTGATGCCATTGCCTATTGCCGCAATCACTTCGGTGGCGCAAACCTCGAATTTCGCCAGGCCGAAGTCGCGAATCTTGACAGCGACGACGAGTTTGACGTGGCCGTGTCCTTTCAGGTCATCGAACATGTGCGCGACACCGATGCCTTCGTGCGACGTATGAAACGGGCGGTGACGCATGGCGGCATAATTCTTATCACGACACCGAACGTCAAGACTTTTCCCCGGCCAGGCGAGGGCAATCCCTTTCACTTTAGCGAGATGAATTACGAGCAATTCACCTCGTTGCTGGCCCGCCATTTTGGCGATTATGAGGTTCTGGGTATCGGCTATTTGACGCGCAACTGGCTGCGGAGCCTTGTTCAGCGTTTGCCCCTTTATCGCAAGATCGGTCTTCTTCTCAAGCGCAGCAGCAGAATCAAGAGAGTGGCTGCCAGAGCCATGGAGGCGACTAGATTTACCGTACTGGAAGAAAAAATCGCCGAGAACGCGATCGACCTGCTTGCGGTCTGCAGGAATGAGAAGATGAACAGGAGGGGTTAGCCGAAGTCGTTGCGGCGGCCCACCAGGGTCTGGGTCAGAACTCGGAGACGACTGGTGAATTGCCGGCGTGCCAGGAGCCGCAGGGACCGCACGATGGCTGAAAGGGTGACGGCGAAGTCTTCAACTGCTCAGCCCGAGTTGCCACTTCTGCAGCGCGATTCCCACACTCTCGGTCGCCAGGTTTTCCGGCAGCTCATGCCGATGAAAGAATCTCGCATCTTCTGCGTCATCGCCGGCCGCGAGATCGCCTCCGACAATTTCCCCAATGAAAACGGCCTTCAGCACCGATTGCTCGGGATTGAGCAGGCTGGGAAAGCCCATGGTGCAGAGCAAACCCGCCAATCTGATATCCAATCCGGTTTCTTCTTTGACTTCGCGAATGGCGGCGGCTTCCGCGCTTTCATTGAAATCGATGTGACCGCCCGGCAAAGCCCAAGCGCCGATACCCGGCGGCAGCCTGCGTTTGATCAACAGCACTCGGCCGCCGCTGTCGGTCACCACGGTCTCGGCCACGGGAATGGGGCTGTGAAAATGCACGTAATGGCAGGTGGGACAGGCGGGGTATTCGCGATTGCCGATCAGTCTGCGTTCCAGCGCGCCGCGGCAGCGTGGGCAATAATGCACCGCGTTGGCCGGGCCGCTGCGAATGTATAGCCATTGTTCCACCGCGCTGCGGCCGGAGGGGAAGGCCAATTCGGGCAGCCGGTTGACGGAAAACCACTGCACTTCAGCCGCGTCATCGCCGGGCCGCAGCTCGCCGCCAAGCAAGCGGCCGCGGTAGATCAACACCAAATGGCTGCGCCACTCGTGGATGACGTCGCTGTAAGTGCCGAGCAACGCCACCGGCCTCACTTTCAGTCCGGTTTCTTCCTCCACTTCGCGCGCCGCGGCTTGTTCGGCGGACTCGCCGTAATGCAGAAAGCCGACCGGCAGGCTCCACTTGCCGGCCTCCGGCGGATTCTTGCGGAGAATCAGCAGAATTTTTCCGCTTTCCTCGATCAAGCAACCGGCAGCGGGAACGGGATTGTTCCAATAGATCCAATTGCACTGGGCGCAGGCAAGGCATTCGCGGGCTTCGAGGAGTTTGGGGTGCAGTGGCGCAGCGCACTGCGGGCAGTATTTCATAACCCACCAGTGATTCAACAGCCTCATGGTTGTGAAAGCCAACCTCAGCGGGGCGAAAGGTAGCAAATCTCACGTGCACAAACAAGAGGCAGTTGGATTGATTTCGAGAACGGGCAAGGCCGGCGATTGCTGCAACTGCGGCCTCGGCAAACACCCCCGCCGAATTAAAGCCTTGATCTGAAGATCGAGTTATTCTATATTGCCGCGTGCTTGCGATCGCAAATTCTCCGCGGCGCGCCGCATTTGCAGGCGAATGGTGCAGGTGCAAGCGCTGCGCACGGCGCGAATCACCGCAGCCGGAATCGAACAGGCGCGGTGTGCCGCACTTGCTGCTCGCCATTGCCCTGACGGCGAGTGTGTCAGGCTGCGAGAATCCCTTTGCGACGCGGACACCGGAATCTCCCGACAATGCCGGCGGGAACCGCTGGATTCCACCGTTTGCCTCGGAACTGGTGCTGGAAAATTTGCGCAATGCCATCGCCGATCAGAACGTGGAAAACTACCTGCGCTGCTTCAGTGATTCCACCCGCACCGGCCAGCGCTTTCGTTTTGACCCCGAGACCGCCGTCGCCAACCAAAACCCCGGTCTGTTTTCCGGCTGGAGTTTGACCGCGGAGCGCGACTATTTCATCCAATTGCGCGCCGCGCTGCCGGCTGATTCCGCGCGCAGCCTGCGGCTGGATTCTCTACAAACCATCAGCTACGGTGATTCCGCGATCTTCTTGCGTTCTTATGTTTTGGTGGTGCGGCACAAGCGCCAGAGCATTGGCGTGCCCGGGCGAATGGCCGGTGAGCTGCGCTTCTGGCTGATCAAGGATCAATTCGGAGAATGGTCAATCTATCGTTGGGCCGATTTCAGCACCGGCCAGGCGCCGACCTGGAGCAGCCTCAAGGCCGCGTTTGTGCGTTGATCTTTTTTGCTCAAACCGTGATGCCGTAACTCACCAACGTCAAGCAAGTTCGTGGCGAAACGCCTCAAAAGAACGGCCCGCAAGCAAGCGAAGAACATGTCTCTGCCCGCGCCCCGTTGGCAGAGAATTGCGATAGCGGCCTTCCTTCTTCTGATGGCAACCCTGGTTGCGTTGGACGATTACTTGCGCCACGACCGCCCGGCCGCGCCGGCGGCCACCATTCCCGTTCGCCCCACGTTTCGTGAATTGACCGCGACGGAGCGTTTGCGCCTCGCCATTGATCGCGTGCTGGCCGAGTCCGGCGTGCAGTTGCAGTGGCTGAGCGAACGCGACAATCTCCTGCGCGTGAGTCTGCCGGCAACGATGTCGCCGGCGGCGCTTGCCCGAGCTATTGCGCAGCGCGCGCAGAAACTCGGGGCAACAGTCACCAGTTTGCAGGAGAGCTTGCCGGCCGGCGGCGCGGAGGTGATCTACACCGCGCCGAATGTTCCACTGCAGAGAATTTTGCTGTTGCCGCAGGCCGCCGCCGGCCCGCCAATCGCGCGGCGCTCCGGCAAGATCGCACTGATCATCGACGATTTTGGTTATCAAGATCAGCAGGCGGTGGCGGGTTTCATCAACCTGCCGTTTCCGATCACCTATGCGGTCATTCCCGGGTTGCCGCATTCGGAGGCGATCGCCAGGCATCTGCATCGCCTCGGCAAAGCGGTGATCATTCACATGCCGATGGAAGCGCTGGAGCGCCAGGTCGAGCGCAATGGTTATGAGTTGCTGGTCGACATGCCGGAAAAGGAAATTCGCCGGCGCGTGCGCCAAGCCTTGCAGGCCGTGCCCCATGCTGAAGGCATGAACAACCACATGGGCTCGCGCGCGACGACGAACAAGAAGCTGCTGACGGCTTTGTTCGCGGAATTGAAGTCCGCCAAACTCTTCTTCATCGACAGCCAGACCAACAACGACACCCAGGCCTTTGCGCTGGCAGGCCAGGCCGGAATCGCCACCGCGCTGAATGATACGTTTTTGGATAATGTCGAGAATGTGACGCACATCGAGCAAAAGCTCGCGCTGCTCGCCGACTTGGCGGCGCAGCACGGCTATGCCATCGGCATCGGCCATCCCTATCCCGCCACGCTGCAGGTGTTGCGCGAGAAGGGGCCGCAATTGCAGAAGGAGGGGTTGGAATTTGTGCCGGTCCGGACGCTCGTGCAGCGGGAAGCGAAACCCTCTTCGAATCTGACGGTGCAACAAACTTTGCGGAGGAAGTGATGGTACGTTTGGGAGTCAACATTGATCATGTGGCAACGGTACGGGAAGCCCGCAAAGATCGCCAGCCCGATCCGGTGGCGGCGGCGATCGTGGCCGAGATGGCGGGCGCTGATGGCATCGTCTGTCATCTGCGCGAAGATCGCCGGCACATCAAGGACAAAGACCTCTACCTTTTGAAGGAGTTGGTGAAGACCCATTTGAATCTGGAAATGGCGGCCACCGATCAAATGGTGAAAATCGCGCTGGAAGTCGTGCCCGACATGGTCACGCTGGTTCCCGAGCGCCGCGAAGAAATCACCACCGAAGGCGGCCTGGATGTGGTCAAGAATCAGGAATACCTCGAAGAGACGATTGCCACGCTGCAGAATCACAACATCATCGTCAGCGTGTTTATCGATCCCGATATTCAGCAGATCAAAGCAGCGGCTCGCGTGCGCGCGGATTATGTCGAGCTGCACACCGGCGCCTACGCGCATGCCGAAAGCCTGAACGTCATCAATGACGAGCTGGAAAAATTGCGGGCATTGGCGGCGGCCGCCGCCAAGTTGCGGCTGGGCGTGAGCGCGGGGCACGGTCTCAATTACCAAAATGTGAGGGAGGTGGCGGCGATTCCCGAGATCGAGGAGCTGAACATCGGGCACGCCATTGTCGGCCGCGCGATCATGGTGGGCATGGAGCGCGCCGTGCGCGACATGCTGGCCTTGATGAAGCGCTAGCTAGCGGTCATTCGAAATCGTGAGCTTTTCGAGAATGCTTCTGCAAGGGCTTGGCCGTTGCATCGAAATCCTCAGCGGTGACACGACACTCAAGATTTTGAAAACCTCGGCTCAGCCGAGGTTGGAACATCTTCGGACTGGCACCAATTGCACCTCATCGGTAATCTGAAGAAACCCGGCCGGCACACCAGAACCCAGAAAACGAGACTCATTTACTCAACCCCATTCTCCAACCATTCATGCCTGCCGACCTGCTTGCGACCGTTAAGCGTGGCGACGTCGTGGAAAGCCAACACTTCGGACATTTTGCTGTGGTCGATGGCGAGGGCAACCTCGTGCTCTCCGCCGGTGACCCGCATTTCGTCACGTACATTCGCTCCGCCGCCAAGCCGTTTCAAGCGATTCCGCTGTTTGAAGATGCCGTGCCGGAGATTTTCGGCTTGACGGAGGCCGAGCTGGCGGTGATCATGGCCAGCCACAACGGCGAGCAGAAGCACGTACAGGCTGTGCAGGCCATCCTCGAGAAGGCCGGACGCACGCCCGCGGATCTGCAATGCGGTGTGCATGTGCCGCTGGGCAGCGCGGTGGCGGAGGAATTGGCCGCGGCCGGTGAAAAGCCCACGGTGTTGCACAACAATTGCTCGGGCAAGCATGCCGGCATGATTGCCGCCTGTGTCAATCGCGGCCTGCCGGTGAGCAACTATCTTGATTTCAACCATCCCTATCAAAAGCGGCTGTGGCGCACCGTGGCCCGCTATGCCGGATTGTTGGAAGATGCCGTGCCGGTGGGCATCGACGGTTGTAGTGCACCCAACTTCGCCCTGCCGATGATCAGCATGGCGCATATGTATGCCGGCCTCGTCACCATGGCGGATGAGATGGCCCGGCGCATTTACTCGATCTTCGTCAAGAATCCGGATTACATCGCAGGGGAAGGACGATTTGATACGATCTTGATGCGCGCCACTCGCGGCAAGGTGCTGGCCAAAACCGGCGCTGAAGGCATCGAGTGCCTGGCGGTGAATGCGCCGCAACCGCTCGGGATCGCGATCAAGATTGCCGATGGCTCCGGCCGCGCCATACCGGCAGTGGTGGTAGCATTGTTGAAGAAACTGGAGATTCTCTCGGAAGATGAGCTGAAGCGCCTGGCGCACTTTGATGCCGAAACGTTGCGCAATCACCGCGGCTTGGCAGTGGGTGTGCTGGCGGCCGCGATTTAGGCGCTTCAAAGTGAAATCGTTGTTCTCCTAGCCGTCAGTCCCTTCAGCGAATGGTAACGCACCAACGGACAAACGGCTTGTTCATCTGCCGGGTTGTTTCTATCAGTTGGCGAGTTCCGCGCTGGCGCCCGTCCGAAAATCTGCGAACCTCGGCTTTGCCCAGTTTCCAAGATGTCGCGAATCGTTGTGACTCCGATAATTTCGGTGCCTCGGCCAAACCGTTGCCGGATCATGTTCTCAAAGATTCGTGATTCCGGACCCTATCGAGTTCCCTGCCGGGCAGAGGAACGCAATTGTCCTCGACGGCACGAAATCTGAAATTGACTTTTAATGGAATTTTTCTATTTTGCGCAGGAACGTAAACGGGATACGACAGTAAGAGAATTGCACCGGAGGCGAGACTCGTCAGAGGTAAGAGATCGCCCGATTGCCAGCGAGTCAATGGTGAGCCGCCGCATGTCACGGCAGTGCGACGGTGGCTCTGGTGAATTCCCCGACACAGGAAGGAGACCCCGTGATACACGCCGTCTTGTTCGATCATGATGGTGTGCTGATGAACAGCATGCCCTATCACGTGGAGGCTTGGCAGCAGGTGATGGCGCGCCATGGCGTTGCGATCGAGGCCATGGAGATTTATTTGAAAGAGGGGGCGACCACAATGGAAGTGGCGGCCGAGCTGTTTCATCGCCATCGCAAGCCGGCCACGCCGGAATTAGTGCAGCAAATCGTCGAAGAAAAGCGGGACGCCTTTTTCGCCCTGGACAATTCCACCCTCAACGAGGGCGTGACGGAGGTGCTCGATTATCTGCAGCAAAACCGCTATCGCATCGGTATCGTAACCGGATCATTGCGCGCGCATGTGGAGGAGCTGCTGGGGCCGGAAGTGATGCGCTATTTCGATTGCGTGGTGGGCGCGGAGGATATTGAAAACGGCAAGCCGGATCCCGAACCGTTCATTCGCGCCGCTCAGAAGCTCAATCTCGCGCCCAGCGAATGCCTGGTGATCGAAAATGCGCCGTTGGGCATCACCGCCGCGCGCGCCGCGGGCATGAGCGTGGTTGCCATCACCAGCACGCTGGCGCCCTACTTTCTGCGCAACGCCGATGCCATCGTGTCGGATTTTACGGAATTGCGGCGCCGGCTGCCGGCGCTCATCAGCCATTTGGAAGGCCCGGCATTGCAGCCCAAGCCACAGGCGGCACAGCCGGAACAACGTTACTATCCGTTGACCGATTTGGATGTGGAAGATTGACGCCAGCGGGCGTCAGCGACCATCGCTCATAGCGAACGAATACTCATCTTCTCCCACCCTCAAGGAGCCAGACCGCGAGAGACTGTTACAGCATTGAAGTTGGGCCGCGCCAAGACGTGAATCGCGGCAGGCGGAGAGCACATGTTTCGGGTTGTCTGCGCAGCCGGGGTCGCTGAGACCAGTGCCTCTGCGGCAGAGCTTGATTCCCGCCGGCCTGAACACGCGCAGCGACGCGGTGACGCTGGCTGCGGCAGCGCAGTTGGCAAATGCGGGCATGGCTTTCATTCCACACGAAGCTCCTCTTCTCCGATCGAGGCAGTTGTCGGCGCCGGCAGATGCGCACGTTTTCTACGGCAGCGCGCCGGTGAGTTTTCTGTAACGCCGTTTCATTCACCTGAGAGCCTTATGATCAAACGAATCTCTCTGTTGTTGTTTTTGAGTGTTGCGTCACTGCCGGTGAGTGGCTTTGGCCAGGGTGGTTACGCCGGCGCTTTTCTGCGCGCGGGAGTGGCCGCGCGTTCCGAGGCGATGGGGCGGGCCTATGTGGCCATGGTTGAAGGTAATGAGTCCGCCTACTACAATCCCGGCAGCGTCGCCTGGTTCGATCATCGTGAGTTGACCGTTTCGTATCGTGCGCTGGCCCTGGATCGCACGTTTGCCTATCTTGGCTTCGGCGTGCCGATCCGGCCGGGAATGAATGCCAGGGGTCAACAGGCCATGAATGGCGGCATTAGCCTGGCGTGGATTCATGCCGGCGTGGATGAGATTGATGCCCGCGACTTTGACGGCCAGAAACTCGAGCCGCTCTCGGCTGCCGAAGACGCCTTGAGCCTTTCCTTCGCGCTGCAGCCTCACCCAAAGCTCGGCATCGGTTTGACCAGCCGGGTAATCTTCAATCGTTTGCCGGGCGTCAAGCAGGACGGCGGCGGAATCTCCGCTTCCTCTTTCGGTTTTGATTTTGGCGCACTGCTGCGGCCCGTTGCCGGCATTCAACTCGGCGCGGCCGTGAGCAACGTGAATCTCAAATATACCTGGAAGACCGAAGGCGTGTACGATCGCGGCACCAGCATTGTGCAGAAGTTCCCGCGCGGCGTGCGCGCCGGCATTGCCGTATCGCGCCTCGTGCCGTGGCTGACGCTGGCGGCCGACGTCGGGAAGCGGCAGTTCCGCGACGGCACTCTGCACCTCGGGGCGGTGGCGAGTCTGCGCGAAATCGGCAATTTGCGCGCCGGCCTCAATGACGGCCAGCCCACTTTCGGCGCCGGCTATCGCTTCGGGATCCTCGGCCGCAAATCCGAGTTGCACTATGCCTTTGCCACCCACGCCGACAATCTCGACAGCGACCATGTCTTTGGCTGGGCTTTCATCTTCTGAAATTTCTCTGAGATTCATCACGCGTCGTGATGAATTGTTCCGCATCGCTTGTCATAGGGAAATCGCCACTGTGAAATCGACCTCCGTAATCATCGCATTGATCAGCGTGGGGCTGTGGGCCTGCAAGGACAATCCCACGCAGCCGCCGGCGCCGGAAGCGCCGGTAATTGTTTCCGTGCAAATGCCGGCGGCCGTCTATCAAATTCCCATACAACCGGCCGGCATTCACGTTCACGTCGAAGACCCGCAGGGCGTGGCTGATCTCGCCGGCGTGACCCTGACGGTGCGCGCCGGCAATGCCGTTGTCGCAACCTTGGCCATGGCCGATGACGGCCAAGGCGGTGACCTGCTCAAGGGCGATGGGCAATTCTACCATCCCCTGGACTCGACGGTGATCAAGAATCGCACCGGCCAGCTATTGCTGGAGGCAGTCGCGACCGATCGCGGCAATCACGCAAGTGAAACGCGGCGTGACACCCTCACCGTGTTGACAGGCAAAGAGAATGCGCTGCCCGTGATTACCGCAGTCACGATTCCGGAGATCATCTGGTCGGATTCGAGTTACTCGCCGGTGCTGCTGGCAACGGTGAGTGACGGTGACGGCCTGGCAACGCTTGACTCGGTGCGATTGGAAATTTATCGTCCGGCCGCGCCTACGCCCACCTGGGTGTTGGCGCTGCGCGATGACGGTCAAAGCGGCGATGGCGCCAGCCAGGACGGTGTCTTCGGGCTGCGCTTTGATCCCGCCTTGTTGAAAAATTCACGCAATCTTTACACGATGATCCTGCGCGCCGTTGATCAAGCGGGCGGCATCAGCCTGGCGGAGGTGCGCACGGTGCGCGCCGAACTGGCAGCTTGCCGGACCAATCACCCGCCGCTGGTATCCGATCTTTCCGCACCCACGACCATCAGCCGGAGTGCCACTCCCAACATTTACCTGCTGGCTGTGCGCGCGGTCGATCCCGACTCGAGTTGTGATGACGGCATTGCCCGCGTGTTCTTCAATTCCTTCCGGCCGGATGGAACGCCGGCTTCCGGCAACCCCTTTGCCATGCGCGATGACGGCCAGGAGGGCGACCTGGGCGCCAATGACCACCGCTATTCTCTGCGCATTCAAATTACACCACAAAACCAAACCGGCACCTACCGTTTTGAGTTTCGGGCGCAGGACCGCAACGGCGCCCTGAGCAATACGCTCACGCACATCATCAACGTTTTACCTTGAGGTGGAAATAACGATCATGTTCCGCATACTCTTTCTCGCGCTGCTCGGCGTCGCGACCGTGCTCCCGGCGCAAACCCCGGCCAAAGGAGGATGGCAGCTCGGCCGCGCAGCCGCACCCCTGCCCGGCTTGCGTTCCAATTCCATCAGTGATCTGGTGGTTCATCAGGGTGAGATTTGGCTGGGGACCAGCCGCGGCGTGGCGCGCTCTGCTGATGGCGGCCAGACCTGGGTGACCCATACTCATGATAATGGATTGCCGCGCGGCGGAGTCTCCGGCTTGGCAGTCACCGACAGCATTGTCTGGGTCGCCACGGCGTTTGATTCTCTCGTTCCCGAAGGCCTGCTGCCGGCCGGCGGCGGTCTGAGCTATTCCACCGATCACGGCGCCACCTGGACGCGCGTGCCGCAACCGACGCCTTTCAACACCGTGATCCAAAACATCACCTACGACATTGCGCTGCATCCCACCGGTGTTTGGATCGCGAGCTTCGGCGGCAGCGTCTCCACCTCGAGTGATCGCGGCAAAGCCTGGCGCTCGGTGCCGCCGGATTCGTTCTTTCTCGATGTTGCCAACAACCTCAATCATCGCGCCTTCTCCGTGCTCAATGCCGACGGCGTGCTGTATGTCGGCACCGCCGGCGGAATCAACCGCTCGATCGATGGCGGCCTCACCTGGACGAACTTCTCACATCAAAACCAGGCGCAACCGATCTCCGGAAATTTTGTCGTCGCGCTTGGCCAACAGAAATGGCAGGGCCGTGAGTACCTCTGGGCTGCGACCGTCAATGCTGAAGACCCCGACGAGCGGCGCGCGGTTTCCATCAGTCAGGACGGCGGCTATTCCTGGAGGGTTACCTTGCTGGATGAGTTTGCCCACAACTTCGCGTTCAATGGTGTCACGGCCTACGTGGCCACCGACAAAGGCCTGTATCGCTCCGATGATTTCGGCTACACCTGGGCCAAGTTTCCCGATCTCTATGATGCCACCGAGCAGCAGCCCTATCTCAGTGATGAATTCTTTTGCGCGGGACAGCTCGGCAATCAACTCTTCGTTGGCGGGCCGGACGGCTTGGCAGTCACCGCCAATGAGGGCAACACCTGGACGGTGCTGCGTGGCTCCGTGCCGGCGGGGGAGGCCGGCGAGCCGCGAACCTATGCCTATCCCAATCCGTTTTCGCCGGCGCGGCACAATCGACTGAACGAGACCGGCTACGTTCGCCTGCAGTACAATACCACCAAGGCCACCACGGTGACCATCAAGGTGTTTGATTTTGCCATGGAACTGGTCGCCGAGATCGTCTCCGGCAAGCCGCGCAACAGCAGCGGCAACTACTTTGAAATTTGGGACGGGAAGAACAGCCGCGGCGAGGTGGTGCACAACGGCGTTTACTTCTATCGTGTGGAATTGGCGGGCGAGGGCGTGCACTGGGGCAAAGTCATGGTGTTGGATTAGAGTGCATGGTTTTGGTGGGTTGATGCAGCAATCTTTTGCCCTGCCCACGGCTTTCGCGGCGGGGTGACCGAGAACACCGTTTTGAAAGAGAATCCGATCATATGTCAGGCAAAAATCTTCTCCGCGGCCTCCTGCTGCTCGTCTGCCTGCCGGTTTTCGCGCCGGCACAAGAGGCGGGCAAGTCCGGGCTGGCTTTTTTGAAAATCGGCGTGGGCGGCAGAGCCGCAGCGTTGGGCGAGGCTTACGTGGCGTTGGCGCAGGATGCAACTGCGATCTATTGGAATCCCGCCGGCTTGGCGCAAGCGCAGGGCACGCAGCTTGCCTTCAGCCACCTGGAGTGGTTGGAGAGCGTCAATCATGATTTCTATGCCGTCAGCTTTGCGGGATTCGGCGGTGTGCTCGGCCTGGGCTTGACGACGCAAAGCATTCCCGATATCGAAGTCCGCGACCGGCCGACCGCGGAGCCGATCGGCACTTTTGATGGCCGTGATTTGGCACTGGCACTGGCGTATGGCAGGAAGCATGGCGCTTCGCTGGCGTGGGGTCTCGCCGCCAAGTACCTCTACGAAAAAATCTACCTCAACTCTGCCAACGGCTTTGCCCTTGACCTCGGCGCGGGATGGCAGGCCCCGGGCTCGCCGGTGCGCCTCGCGGCCAGCGTGCAAAACCTGGGCAAGATGGGCGCGCACGCGCGCGAAGATATTGCGCTGCCGGCTTTGCTGCGTGCCGGTGCTGCCTATCAACTTGCTTCTACCGGCGGCGATCCGGCGTTTGCGCTCACCCTGGAAAACGCGCTGCTGTTCAAAGGCGGCAATGCGGTGAGTGCGGGCCTGGAATATTGGCCGAGGCACGGCATTGCCGGCCGTGCCGGCTATCAATTGGGCCGCGAGAACCGCGGGTTGACCGCCGGTTTTGGCGCGAACCGCGGCAGCTTCACGTTGGATTACGGCTACCTGCCTTTCCGTAACGACTTGGGTGCCACGCATCGCTTTGCCCTGCTGGTCAAGCTCTGAGCCGGCGCAACCTTTTTCCGGCAATCAGCGTCTTAAGAAACGCTTTCAATTTCGTTATGCCGTCTGCGGCGGGGTGCGGCGCCGCTATAGTTTATGGCATCGAGCAGACACCAATCGGGGCTGCTCGCCCGTGTTCAACGTTTCGGAGTTTCGTTCCAACTCTCCGGTCTCACCCCGCCACAATTCGAGGTGCGCGATGAAGCCTTTCGGAAGTCACAAAGTTTGGATGGCAACCTTTGCCGTGGTGACCGTTTCCTCCCTCGCACTGTTCGAGCCTGCCAGCCTGGTGCCGTGGGAGCGGCTGCAGCGCAACAACAACCTCTATCAGGAGATGATGCGGTTCAGTGAAGCGCTCAACGCGGTGAACAGGTATTATGTCGAGGAAGTCAAAACCCAAACTTTGGTGGACGGCGCCATTTCCGGTATGCTCGGCAAACTCGACCCGCATTCGGTCTTCATTCCGAAAGACCAGCTCGAGGAAGTGACCGAGAAGTTCGAAGGCCATTTTTTTGGCATCGGCATCGAGTTTCTCATTGTCAAGAAGTGGCCGACCGTGATTGCCCCGATTGGCGGCTCGCCCTCCGAGCGCCTGGGGCTGCGCGCCGGTGACCAGATCGTGCAAATCGAAGGCAAATCGACCTACAACCTCGATCAGGAGGAAATCATCCGGCAGCTCCGCGGCCCGCGCGGCTCGCAAGTCCGCATCACTATTCAGCGCCCCGGTTTTGATTCGACCTTCGAGGTGACCATCACGCGTGACCGGATTTCCATCTACAGCGTCGAGCCGGTTTTCATGGTCGACGATCGCACCGGCTACATCGGCATGAAGCGCTTTTCCAAAACCACCGCGGAGGAACTGGAAAACGCGCTCACCAAGCTGGAAGCACAGGGCATGCGCCAGGTCATTCTTGATTTGCGCAGCAATGCCGGCGGCTACCTCGATCAAGCCGTGGAAGTGGCCGACAAATTCATCGAGCGCGGTCGCAAAATCGTCTACACCCGCGGCCGCATCCCCCAAGCCGACGATGATTACTTCGCCACCGACGACGATCACCATGCGCAAGTTCCCATGATCATCCTGATCGACCACGGCTCGGCCAGCGCTTCCGAGATTGTCGCGGGCGCGGCGCAGGATTGGGATCGCGCGCTGATCGTGGGCGAAACCAGCTTCGGCAAAGGTTTGGTGCAGACGCAAATCGGCTTGAAGGACGGCTCGGCGATTCGCGTCACCACCGCCAAGTACTACACCCCCAGTGGCCGGTTGATTCAGCGGCCTTACGAGAATGGCAACTTCAGTGAGTACGTCAACGAGGCCTACGATGATGTCGACCCCAATGCCACCCCGGATTCCACCCAAAACCGGCCGGTTTACAAGACCAGCGCCGGCCGCGGCGTCTTCGGCGGCGGCGGTATTACGCCCGACGTGCGCATCAAGTGGCTGTTGCCCTCGCGCTTCACTTATGATTTGATCATCTCCAACGTGTTTCTGGAATTCGCCAGCGACTACGCCAGCAAGAACCGCCAACTCGCGAATGATTTCGAGAGTTTCAAAGAGACGTGGACACCGAGCGAGCGCGTGCTCGCGGATTTGCGCCGGTTGAGCGACGCGAAAGGCATCAAATTCGATCAGGCAAGCTGGACTGCCGACCAGGGCATGATCAAGCTGATGTTGAAGAAGGAAATCGCCCTGCACTTGTGGGATCGCGAGCATGCCGCGCAGGTGGAGATTCGCGAAGACCCGCAGTTTCAGCAGGTGCTGCGCCTTTTCCCACAGGCAGAGAAACTCGCGGCCATGGGAGAAGGCGGTCAGCGCGTGCGCAAGAATTGACCGGACTTGTTTGTTTTCCGAAAAAAGGGCGCTCTCACCGGCGCCCTTTTTTATTGGCCCAGAATTGCCTTGACATTCAAAGCAAACTTCTCTAAGCTTTTCGCCACTCATTGCTCCGCAACGAATTCCCTCTCAACTTGGCTCGCAGGAGATGCCGGCGTGGAAGGTTACTCGGTCTTGCAGTTGTATCAGGACGGCGGTGGTTTCATGCATCCGATCTTGATTCTGTTTGTTATTGGATTGGCGATCAGCTTGGAGCGCTTTTGGACCTTGTCACGCTCGAACGTAGATCCCCGAAAATTCCTGCCGCGGATCCGGGCGGCAATGCAATCCGGCGGCATTGCGGAGGCGCTGGCCGTGTGCAATCAGACGCGCGGACCGGTGGCCGCCATCTTCAATGCCGGCCTGCAACGGGCCGATCGCGGGCTGGATCAGGTGGAAAAGGCAATCATCAACACCGGCGCGGTCGAAATGGCTTTTCTGGAAAAAAACCTGGTCTGGCTCGCCACCGTGATCTCCCTCGCGCCGCTGCTGGGCTTTCTCGGCACGGTGTGGGGTATGATTCTCGCCTTCAAAGCCATCGAAATGGCGAATGACATCAGCCCCTCGATCGTGGCCGGCGGCATTGCCGTGGCCCTGATCACCACACTCTTCGGCTTGATCGTCGCGATCATCATCCAAACCTGCCACAACTATTTCGTCAGCCGCATCGACAAACTCGTCATCGACATGGAAAAGAGTGCGTTTGAGCTGGTCGAAGCGCTGGTCGAGCAGCAGGGCAGCCGGCGATGATTCGCAGGCCCGAACGCCGGATGCCCGAGATTCCCACGGCCTCGCTGGCAGACGTGGCTTTTCTTATCCTCATCTTCTTTCTCGCCACCACCAACATCGACGTTGAAAAGGGTATTCGACTGACGCTGCCAGCCAAGGGCGCGGCCACCGTCGTGGCGCGCACGGATCTCGTCACGCTTTTGATCAATCCCCAGGGTGAAATTCTGCTGGACGAGCAGGAGGTGGCGCCCGCGGCGATCAAAGATCTACTGCAGCCGCGGCTGGCGGCCAATCCCAAGTTGATTGTCTCAGTGAAAGCGCATCCGCAGGCGGAATATCGCATCTATCTCACGGTGATCGATCAAATCAAGCAAGCAGGGGGGAGGCGTATTTCAATTGCGGAGCCGGACTGATGCCGCTGCGATTCCAGCGCAAAGCGCGCATTGCCGCGGGCATTCCCACGGCCTCGTTGCCGGATATCGTGTTTCTGCTGCTGATCTTCTTCATGGTCTCGACGGTGTTCAAGCAGTATGCGGGATTACCGGTGACCCTGCCGCAAGCGCGCATGATCGAGAAACTGCCGGGCAAGCGCGATGTGGCCTATATCTGGATCGACCGGAGCGGCCGCCTCCTCATCGACGACAAGATCGTGGGTTTGGAGGAAATCAAAACAATTCTGGCCGACCGGCGCAGCGATCCGTTGCATCCGCTCAAGGCGGTGGCGCTGCGCATTGACGAAACCGTGAAGATGGAGCACGTTTACGCGGTGCAGGAGCAATTGCGCGCGGCCGAGGCTTTGAATGTGCTGTACGCCGCGCGACCCTCCGGCCAATGAGGTGGCAGGCCTTTTCTGCCGGCGACGGCGTCAACAAAAACGCCCCCAAGTACACACATTGGGGGCGTGGAGGGTGTGGAAGGTAGCCAGTTCCAACGCAGCCGGGTGGGAGCAGGCACGTACTAATATGTCCCAGCCGCAGCGAGAATTTTCTTGGCCTCGGGATAGGAGAGCGCGCGATCGAGGTTGTTGTTGGTGCTCTTCACGATTTCCCGGCAAATGTCGAGCGCCTGGCTCTTGTTGCCCAGTTTGAGATTGGCCTTGGCCAGCAGCAGCTTCTGAAAGGGATCGTCTTGATCCGACTTCTCCAAGTGTTCGGCTGCGGCTTCGCTGTCACCGCTCTCCAGCTTGAGATAACCCGCCAGGTAGTGATAGGCCTTCCAAAACTCTTCTCCCCGTTCGCCGCCGGTCTCAATCATCATTTTGATTTGATCGGCGTATTGCTGGGCTTCGCCGTGGCGGCCCATCTTTGCCAACGTTCTCGCTTTGCCGTGAAACACGCGGCCAAACCAAATCTTCTTCTCGATGCTGTCGAGCGCGCTGCCGGGCACGGAACGATAGCCGGTCTCATAGCATTTCAGGGCTTCTTCCAGCCGGCCGAACTCCAGATTGACACGGCCCATGTAGTTCCAAATCCAAACATCGGGGAAATTCTCCGCCGAGCCGTTGCGGCGGTAGCGGCTGTGGAACTCCTGCATCATTTCCAATGCCTGATCCGGCTTGTTTTCGTAGATGCTGGTCAACGCCAGGCCGGAAAAAGGCGCAAACGGCGAGGCCTCGGCTGATACTTTGCTGAGCGCGAGCTGATAGTACTCCCGCGCCTTGGCATATTGCTCCTGCAGCAGATGGCTATCGCCGAGTTGGGAATAAACCCGCGCACTGTTGCCATCGATTTTGATGGCCGCTTCATAGAATCTGATGGCCTCGGCATACTGCCCCAGTTGCTGATGCAATTGCCCGAGCACCATGCAGATGCGGCGTTCGCCCGGGTAATCCTTGCGCAGTTTGGTGAGAATGGCGATGGCCTTTTCGTTGTTGTTGTTGAGCGCCTGCGTCGTGGCTTCGACAAAGAGCTGCTCGCCTGGCGAGGCCTTCGCCGCCAGCTTGAGCGCCTTGTCCAGCGCGGGCTGGCGGTCTTTCGCGGGAGTAAACACCGCAACCAGGAGTTGCCCCATGGCAAAGTTGGAATCCGCTTGCACACTCTTCTGTGCAAGCGCTTGCACTTTGCGGAACGGCTCAAAAGACTCAATGCCTTTCACCGTCTCCCGATAGTAGTTTTTGGCCTCCTCCGATTTGGAGGTGAGCGGAAGTTGCTTTTGGCTGTGACCGGCAGTCGCCAGAACACCGGCCAGCAGAAAGGAAATGACAATTGGTTGACGCGGATGAATCTTCATGGCAAATGCTCCAGGAGAAATTGTTGCGGATTTGGTGGGAGAGACAGCGGCTGCCGGAATTCGTTCAACTTCAACCGGCCAAGTTCCGGCAAATTCTGCAACCTTTCGGCTAGGCTGCCGTACCAGGGGCACCCAAACTGCCGATGTGTCAATTAGAGAAGAAAGTGATAGAGGCATGATTCCATCTGCGATGACAACCACTGCCTTCAACCTGGACGGCTATCGGGTGGCCAGGAATCTGGGCGTCGTGCGAGGCATCACGGTGCGCTCGCGTTCCATTTTCGGCACCATCGGCGCTTCGCTGCAAACCCTGGTGGGCGGCAACATTTCCCTGTTCACCGAGCTTTGCGAAAAAACGCGCGCCGAGGCCTTCGAGATGATGCTCCGCCACGCCGCGGAGATCGGCGCCAACGCCGTCGTTGGGATTCGCTATGACGCCAATGAAATCATGCAGGGCGTCACCGAAGTTCTCTGCTATGGAACCGCGGTTGTCGTTCGCCCGGAATAGTGTTGCCGGCGAGCCGCCGCCCTCATGGAGGCCACGATGAGAAGAATGCTGCTGGTTTTTGTATGCGCCGTCCTGACCAGTGCCGCCGGCCAGGCGCAGGAAGTGACGCTGGCTGAAATCCGCAAGGTGCGGCTCCACGAAATCAAGTCCGCCGGCTTTGTGCTCAACCAGAATCAGACGGTGCGCATCGAAGCCGTCGGCGCGCTCGACAGTGGCCGCGGCCGGCATTTGCTCGCCACCACGGCCTGGATTTTGGACGCGCAGACCCGCAAGGTCGTCTGGCAGGTACGCCAAGCCGAAGAAAAGCGCCGCAATCGCCGGCTGGTCGAGCTGCAAGACAGCGTCAACCTGCCGGCCGGGGAGTATGAAGTCTACTTCTCCTCCTTCTACGTCACCGCTTTCAGTTCCGATGAAGTGCAGGATTTGGGTGATGCCATCAGTCATGTGTTCGATAAGATCTTCGAATGGGACCGCCGCAATGACGAATACAACGAGGAAGTGTACGAGCAGGCCATGGTGGTCATCAAGGGCAACGGCCAGACGGCCACGGAAGAAACCATCGCAGCATGGCGCCGCCGGCTTCAGTCCGAGGCCATTATCGCCATGAGCGGCCTGTCTGATGGTGTCTATGAGCGTCGCGGCTTCACTCTGGAACGGCCGATGGCGCTTCAGATCTACGCCCTGGGAGAACTGCGCTACGAAGACAGCTTTGATTACGGCTGGATCATCGACCAGAAAAGCCATCAGAAAGTCTGGCAATTCACCTATCGTGATTCCGAGCATGGCGGCGGCGACAAGAAAAACCGCATGGTCAACACCACGCTCTCACTGCCGGCCGGATCCTATCTCGTCTACTTCGTCACGGATGACTCCCACTCCAGCCGCTGTTGGAACGCGGCCCCGCCTTATGACCCCAGCTCTTGGGGAATCATGATTCGACCGGTTGATCCGCAAATGAAAGCCTATGCCCGGGCTTTTGAATACAAAGAACCGGAGGACGCCAACGTGGTGGTCAGGCTCACGCGCGCCGGCGATGACGATTATCTCTCCAAAGGCTTCACGTTGAAGAAACCGCTTTCGCTGCGCATCTATGCCCTGGGCGAAGGCCGCGACGGCGAGATGTTTGACTACGGCTGGATCACCGAGGCCAAGACCGGCCGCAAAGTCTGGCAGATGGATTTTCGCGAAACAGATCACGCCGGCGGCGGCAGCAAGAACCGCATGTTTGACAAGATCGTGCGCTTCGAACCGGGCAGCTATGTCGCCTACTTCGTGACTGACGGCACGCACTCCTATCGCGATTGGAACACTTCCCCGCCGTTTGACCCCGAGCATTGGGGCCTTACTTTGAGCGCCGTCGATGAAGATTTCAATCCCAAAATGGTGGCGGAATATGTCGAAGATAAGGAAGCCGGCGTATTGGCCCAGCTCGTACGCGTGCGCCAGGGTGAAAAGCGGTGTACCCGCTTCAATTTGACCAAAGCGACTACGGTGCGCGTTTATGCCGTGGGCGAGGGCCGCGACGGTGAGATGTTCGACTACGGCTGGATCGAGGACGCCGCCAGCCGCCGCACGATTTGGGAGATGACCTACCGCATGACCGCCCACGCCGGCGGTGACGAGAAGAACCGGCTTTTCAATGATACCATCCTCTTAAAAGCCGGCGAATATGATCTGTGCTTCGCCACCGATGATTCCCACTCCTTTGGCGCTTGGAATGCTGCACCCCCACATGATCCGGCGCATTACGGCATTACCGTGTACCGCGTCTCGGATTGATCCATTCGAAAATTTCCAACGCGCAGGCGCCTTCTCGCCGCCAACTCGGCAGGTGAGAGGCGCCTTTGATTTTGAACCTGCCACGGTGGGACTGCAAAATGATTCCCTCCATTGACCGCAACTATCTGCTCCGGACTTTGCAGGATCTCATCCGCATCGACTCGATCAATCCGGCATTGGTGCCGGGCGGCGCCGGCGAAGCGGAGAGCGCGCAGTATGTCGGGCAGGCGTGCCGCGCTCTGGGTCTGCAGACTGAAATCTTGGCGGCACAGCCGCTCCGCCCGAGTGTGGTGGCCCGCCTCGCCGGCACCGGCGCCGGAAAAGCGCTGATGCTGAATGCCCATCTCGACACCGTCGGTGTGGCGGGCATGGCTGCGCCCTTCTCCGCGGAGCTTCGCGATGGTCGCGTGTATGGTCGCGGTGCCTATGACATGAAAGGCAGTGTGGCCGCATGCCTGGCTGCCATGCAAGCGCTGGTGGAGGCCGGCGCCAAGCTTGCCGGCGATTTGATTCTCACGGCTGTCGCCGACGAAGAGTATGCCAGCCAGGGCACCGCCGAAGTATTGCAGCATTGCCGTGCCGACGGCGCCATCGTGACCGAACCGACGGAGCTGCAGCTTTGCCTTGCCCACAAGGGTTTCGTTTGGCTGGAGGTGGAAACATTCGGACGCGCCGCGCACGGCAGCCGCTTTCAAGAGGGCATTGACGCGAACATGCACATGGGAAGATTTCTCGCCGAACTGGAAAAACTTGAGGCCGAGTTGCGCCGTCGGCCGGGTCATCCGCTCACGGGGCCGCCTTCGTTGCACGCCGCGCAGCTTCAAGGGGGCACCGGCTGGAGTACCTATGCCGCCAACTGCCGGCTGCAGATCGAGCGCCGCACCACACCGGGCGAATCCACGGCGCAAGTCATCGCGGAAATCGCGGCGGTCAGCGCTCGCGTATCGCAGCAGCATGACGAGTTTCGCGCGCGTCTGGGGACTGTTCTCTCCCGCGATCCTTTTGAAGTGTCGCCGCAGGCGGAACTGGCGGTGATTCTCGCGGAGGTTGCCACACGCGCGTTGGGCCAGCCGCCCGAAAAGATCGGCGTGCCCTTTTGGATGGACTCGGCGCTGCTGGCAGCCGCCGGCATTGAGACGGTGGTGATCGGCCCGATGGGCGCGGGTGCCCATGCCGAAGTGGAATGGGTGGACCTGCAGTCGCTGATTGACCTGGCGCAAATCCTGGCGCACGCCGCGCTCGCCTATTGCCGTTGAATGCCGCTGCCTTCAACTCGACCTGCCGTCGCCTGCTCTGCGCTGCCAGACCAGCGCGGCGCCTGCTGGTGCGCACCGCGCTCTTGATTGCCGGGGCTGAGAGAATCTCCTTGCTTTTACAGCGCAAATGCTTTATGCTGTGCACCAGTTTGAAATGAAACCGCGGAGTTCCCCTGGTTGTTGTTGCACGCTGGATCAATCTTCAAGCACAAGCTCAGCTTCATCAACTTCCCGAGCCGGCGGCGCCGAAAGCACAATTGCGGATTGCCGGCCTGCTTGCTGCGTCGTGACGCTCATCCTCTCTCCGAGTCGGACAGACGCCGGCTGCTTCGTTCGTCACTGTGGGCAAATTGAGGGCAAGCCATGTCAAAGACTCTCAGAATCATCGGGCTGCTGCTGCTGGCGTTTCTTCTGGGAGCGCAATTCGTGCGGCCGGCCAAAACCTCTCCGGCAGTGGAAGAGCATCGCACGCTGGCGGCGATGATGGCAGTGCCGGCCGAAGTGCACAACCTCCTCGAGCGCGCCTGCGGTGATTGCCATTCTCACCAAACCACCTGGCCGTGGTACAGCAATGTTGCGCCGGTTTCCTGGTTGGTGGTGGATCATGTCAATGAAGGCCGGCGCAAACTGAATCTCTCGGATTGGGCGAAATACTCGCCGCAGCAGGCGCGTCACAAACTCGAAGAAATCTGCGACGTCGTTACCAGCGGAGAAATGCCGCTGCAATCCTATCTGCTGCTGCATCCTGATGCGAAGCTGACTCCGGATGAAGTTACAGCGCTGTGCGCCTGGACCAAAAGTGCACATCAAAGTCTGGTGGAAGAATCATCTGCCGAGCCGTAAGGCGGTGATTGTCTTTGCCAGTTGTGAGGCAAGAAATGAACGTCTTTCGAGCGGCGCTGCGCCATCACGCCAAAGGCTCCAATGCGCGCCTGGCCGGCATCTTTTCCGCCGTGGCTGCCGCTGCCGTCCTCCTCACGCTGCTGTATGTCATTTTCATTGGCCGGCATTTTCATGGCCGTTGGCTGCTCAACTATCTCGTGCCCGTGGTGCTGCTGGCGGCCGGTCTGGTGTTCGTCCAGCTCGCGCGCACGGCCAAAGATGGTTATGCCGGATTGGCAAATGCCTTGATGGCGATCTTTCTCTTGTTCGGCGCCATTGTCAGCTTGGTGACCACGCTGCTGCTGCTGGCCTGGGTCCAGTGAGGCACTGTGGCACGAAGAAGATATCCACCCCGGAAGGTTTTGTTTTTGGTTGTGAAACCTCCGCGTCATGGTGAATCAAAAATGCTAACACACCATCGTATGCCCATCAAACAATGCCGTGAAGACTGAATGGGAGCCGGGCATGGACAGCACCGCCACCGTTTTCTATGACAACCTGGCGCTCGAAATCGTCAAACACCTGCCCTCGATTCTCTGGTTCTTGTTCGCTTGCGCGCTGGCGATTCTCTTCTACAAACCCCTTTCATTTCCCACCGGCCTTTTCTATATTCGCCGATAATTTTTTTCCAGGAACCAACCAGGGCGGCGACATGACCAGGACTCTCTTTGAACAGCGACTGCGGGAAAAGATCATTGTCTTCGATGGGGCAACCGGCTCGAATTTGCAGTTGATGAATCTGACGCCGGAGGACTTCGGCGGTGAGGTTTACAACGGCTGCAACGAACATCTGGTGTTTACCCGGCCGGAAGCCGTGGAGAAACTGCATACCAGCTTTCTCGCAGCCGGCTGTGATGTCATTGAAACCAACACCTTCGGCGCAACGGCGATCGTGCTGGCAGAGTATGACCTCGGCCGGCAAGCGCATGCCCACAACCGCCGCGCGGCTGAAATTGCCCGCTCCGTGGCCCGCGAATTCTCCACGCCTGAGCATCCGCGCTTCGTGGCCGGCTCGATCGGCCCAACCACCAAGCTCCCCAGCCTCGGTCACATCTCCTACAACGAAATGTACGACGCCTACTTCGAGCAAACCGCCGGTTTGGTGGCAGGCGGCGTCGATGTGCTGTGCGTTGAGACCTGCCAGGACTTGCTGCAAACCAAGGCCGCGCTCGCTGCCATCTTCGCTTACCTTGCCGAAAAGAGAGTGCGCCTGCCGGTCATCGCCAGCGTCACCGTCGAAACCATGGGCACGATGCTGCTGGGCAGCGACATTTCCGCGGCGCTGGCGGCACTGGAGCCGTTTCCGTTGACTGCCATCGGCATGAACTGCGCCACCGGTCCGCAGGAAATGTCGGAGAACATTCGCTATCTCACCGGCAACAGCCCTGTTCCGGTTTTTTGCATGCCCAATGCCGGTCTGCCGGAAAACGTCGGTGGCCAGGCGCATTACAAACTCTCTCCCGAAGAACTCGAACATTATCTCACCCACTTTGTGAAAGATTTGGGGGTGCAGATCGTGGGCGGCTGTTGCGGCACCGAGCCGGCGCACATCCGCCGCCTCGCCGCAGGCGTTGGCGGGTTTGCCCCCAAAGCGCGCGTGATTGATTTCATTCCCTCGGCCGCCAGTCTGTACAGCAGCACGCCGCTGCATCTCGATCCCCCGCCGATTTTAATCGGCGAGCGTCTCAATGCCAACGGCTCGAAGAAATTCCGCGAGCTGTTGCAGCAGGAAGACTGGGAGGCGATGGTGGCGATGGCGAAAGAGCAGGTGCGCGAAGGCTCACACATGCTCGACGTGTGCGTGGCCTACGTCGGCCGCGACGAGGTGCGGGACATGATTCCGCTCATCGAACGGCTGAACACGCAGGTTTCCGCGCCCTTGGTGATCGATTCCACCGAATGGCAGGTGATCGACGCCGCGCTGCAGCGCGTGGCCGGCCGCGCGATCGTGAACTCCATCAACCTGGAAGACGGGGAGGCGCGCCTGGAGCATGTCTTGCCCTTGTGCCGGCGCTACGGCGCGGCGGTCATCGCGCTGACCATCGATGAACAGGGCATGGCGAAGACGGTGGAGCAAAAAGTCGCCATTGCCCGCCGCATTCATGATCTCGCCTGCGCAAAATACGGCATGCGGCCGCAGGATTTGATTTTCGATTGCTTGACGTTCACCCTCGGCAGCGGCGACCAAGAGTTTCGCAAGAGCGGTATCGCCACCCTCGAAGCGATTCGCCGTATCAAAGCGGAGATGCCCGGCGTGCGCACGATTTTGGGCGTGAGCAATGTTTCCTTCGGCTTGTCCGCTCATGCACGTCACGTGCTGAATTCCGTGTTTCTCTACTATGCCGTGCAGGCCGGCCTCGACATGGCGATCGTGCATTCCTCCAAAATTCTGCCGCTGCACAAAATCGGCGAAGCAGAACGCGAATTGCACCGCCGCTTGATCTTTGACGACCGCCGCTTCGACGGAGCCGGTGCCTGCCTCTCCGATCCGTTGCAGGAGATCATCGCCTACTATGCCGAGCGCAGCGCGCACAAGCAGGAAGCGGCGCCGCTGCCGGCGGAGGTGGAAGAACGCCTGCAACGCCGGATCATCGACGGCGACAAGCTCGGCCTGGACGCCGATCTCGCCGAGGCGCTGCAAAAACATACGCCGCTCGACATTATCAACAATATTCTATTGGAAGGTATGCGCGTGGTCGGCGAGCTGTTCGGCTCCGGCCAAATGCAACTGCCCTTTGTGTTGCAATCCGCCGAAACCATGAAAGCCGCGGTGAAATACCTCGAGCCCCACATGGAACGCCTCGAAGGAATGGCCAAGGGCACGATGGTACTGGCCACGGTCAAGGGCGACGTGCATGACATCGGTAAGAATCTCGTCGACATCATTCTCACCAACAACGGTTATCAGGTGATCAACCTCGGCATCAAAGTGCCGGTGGAAAAGATGATTCATGCCGCTGAGCAGCACGGCGCGGACGTCATCGGCATGAGCGGCTTGCTGGTGAAGTCAACGCTGATCATGAAGGAAAATCTCGAAGTGTTGAACGAGCGCGGGATCACCGTTCCGGTGATTCTGGGCGGTGCGGCGCTGACGCGCGCCTACGTGGAAGAGGATTTGGCAGCAATCTATCGCGGGGCGCTGGCATACGGCAAGGATGCCTTCGCCGGCTTGCACTTCATGCGTGAGATCTGCGAGGGCGAGGCGCCGGCATCTTCATCGTCGCCGGCGCGCCGCAAGCGCGGGCCGGGGCGCCGCAACGGGGAAGAAAATCCGCAAGCCCATGCCGTACCGGAGGCGGAGGTCGTCACGCCGGGCTGGCAGCCGGTGGCCATTCCAGCCGCGCCCTTTTTGGGAACCAGAGTCGTGCGCGACATCCCACTCACCACCGTGTTTCAATATCTCAACAAGATTGCGCTCTTTCGCGGTCAATGGCAGGTGCGCCGCGGCAAAATGGCGGTGCCGGAATACGAACGGCTGGTGCAGGAGAAATTCGAGCCGCTGCTCGCAGACTTGCAGCAGCGCTGCCTCGCCGGGCGCATGCTGGTGCCCGAGGTGATCTACGGCTATTTTCTCTGCAACAGTCGGGGAAATGACGTCATCATCTACGATGACAAGGGTGAGCGGGAAATCGAGCGCTTCACTTTTCCGCGCCAGACGCAGGGCAATCGCCACTGCCTGGCGGATTTTTTCGCGCCAGCGGACAGCGGCAAGCGCGATGTGATCGGCATGATGATCGTCACGGTTGGCCAGGCTGCGTCGGAAATCTCACGCCGGCTGTTTGAAGGCGACAAGTATTCCGACTATCTCTATTTCCACGGCCTGAGCGTGGAAAGCGCCGAGGCGCTGGCAGAATATTGGCACAAGCAGATGCGCGCGGAGTTGGGCCTGGCAGCGGAAGATGCCGGCGAAATCCGCGATCTCTTCCGGCAATCCTATCGCGGCGCACGCTTCTCTTTCGGCTATCCCGCCTGTCCCAATCTTGAAGATCAAGCCCGGCTGTTCCGTCTGCTGGATCCGGGCCGCATCGGCATTTCATTGACCGAGGAGTTTCAGCTCGTGCCGGAACAATCGACTTCGGCGATCATCGTGCATCATCCGGCAGCGAGGTATTTCAACGTTTGACGCGGCTGTGCCGTCTCTTCAGCAGCACGTGTATCTATGCTGCAGGAGCAGTTTCCTGCGGGGAGGGAGTTGCCGCTGGCGCAAGATGTCGCTGCCTTCGCACTTCTGCCATCACGATACTCGCGGCATGGCTGAGTGCGAGGGAGGTGGCGCCTCCCACGGTGGGGATGCGGACAAAGCCATCGCAGAAATCGCGCAGCCCGCGCGACAATCCGCGCCGCTCGCCGCCAATCGCCAGCATGATTGGGCCGGTCAGGTCCACCTCATACATCGCCCGTTTGGCGGTGGCAAGACTTCCCCAGAACTTCACTCCCAGCCGCCGCAAGGGCGTCAACTCTTTCTCGATATTTTCGATCTGAACGAGGGGTAGGCGTTCGAAAGCACCGGAGCTGGCGCGCGCGACCGCCACACCGTCGAAATTCCACACGTGCTTTTTGAGAAATACTGCGTGCGCTCCCAGGGCTTCCGCTGTGCGCAGCGTGTACCCCAGATTCTGGGCATCCTCGGTTCCTTCAATCAAAACCAAAAAAGCCGGCTCAGTGAAGTGCCGGCTGCGCTCGAGCAGCTCGGACACCGGCATCACTGGTTTCGGTGTACAAAGGACTGCCAGTCCGCCGTGGGACCTGCCTTTGGTAAACGATTCCAGCTCGGCGGCCGCCACATACTTGATCGGAACAGATTGCGATTCGGCCGCTGCAATTACTTCCCGAATGCGGGGCAGCGGTGTTCCCTGTTTCACCAACAGCAGTTGGAACCGGCGTTGCCGCGCCAAAAGAGCTGGCAAAACACACTGTTTGCCTTCAAGAATTTCCATGTGCGGTTGGGTCGCTCTCGGTAAGAATTCGGCGTTTGTACGTCCACCTGTCGTCTGATGCCTCGCTGTCCTGACCGGCAATTTGCGGGAACTTGCCCTGAAAAGCAACAACGGATTATTGGGGCGCCACTTCTAGCGTAGAAAGGTGCTGGCTTCCGCAGGCGAACAAAAAGTTGCTATACTTTTGCAAATTATTTCACTATTCTGAGAAAAATTTTCACGTGCTGACGTCCTTGTACTTGTGGTCTTGAGCCATATTCGAGTACGAGCACAAAAGTTCAGTACTGCTGGCGCGTTCCTCCGCTCTCTGATTGTCTTCCCCACACCGCTCCGACGAGCCGACATACCGACTTTTGCGTTCTTTGTGCCGTTGTCCCACCGAACATATCTCAACCAGGGGAGAAAGAGAGATGTGCCAAATCGGTATGATTGCACAGGATAGCCAGCTCAACCGATCATTGCGCCGCGCGCTGCAGGCGAGCACCGGCTGTCAGGTTTCCAGTTTCGACAACGTTGTAGACTGCCCACCCGTTCAACTCCACCATTTTAACCTACTCATCGCCGAATGGCAGGCCGTCGCCCCTCACCAACGGTTCCTCCAGGAATTCAACCGCGACAATCCCGAAGCCACCGTGATTTTGCTTGCTCCGCGCGAAACAGCGGTGATTCTGGCCGGCCGGGGTGAACTCGGCATCGATGAAATCATCCCTCTTGCACGAGATGAACACCAGATGTCCGCCATCCACGACTGGCTCGTGCAGCGGGTCGCCGCGCTCGATCATCTGCAAGGGCTCCAGGAGAGATTGTACCGGGAAATGCGCCACAGCCAGATCGTCGCCAAGAGCGGGGCCATGCGGGAGATTCTTTGCCGGCTGCCGCAGTTGGGCGATTCCGAGGCCACGATTTTGATCACCGGTGAAACCGGCACCGGCAAGGAGCTGATCGCCCGCGCGATTCACTATCTCGGCCGTCGCGCCAGCCAGCCGTTCGTGACGGTTGATTGCGGCGCGTTGCAGGAGCATCTCATCGAGAACGAATTGTTCGGCCACGGCCGCGGCGCTTACACCAGCGCCAATGCGCCGGCCATTGGCTTGATTCAGGAGGCCGCCGGCGGCACGCTCTTTCTGGATGAAATCGAAGCGCTGCCGCTGAGTGTGCAAGTCAAATTTCTCCGGTTCTTGCAGGAGCATCAGTACCGGCCATTGGGCCAGTCGAAATACGTCGCGGTGGATGTGCACGTCGTCGCCGCCACCAATCGTGACCTGGCAGAGGCGGTCCGGCTGCGGGAATTCCGGCAGGATTTGTATTATCGCCTGGAAGGAGTGAAGATTCTCGTGCCGCCGCTGCGTGAACGCAGGGCCGATATTGCCGCGCTGGCATTTCATTTTCTCAAAAAGCATCTGCCGCCCGCGGCAGAGCGTGCTCCGAACCTCCCCGCAGAATTGCTGCAGCAATGGGCGAAACATGATTGGCCGGGCAACGTGCGGGAGTTGGAGAACAGGATCATGTCCCTGCTCGTCGAACAACCGCCCGGCAAGGAAATCACGGAAACCTCTGTCGTTGCAGACGCCGCAGCCGTGCGACCGCTCATGGAGGTCAGGAATGAAGCGATGACGCAATGTGATTCCACCTATCTGCAAAACCTGCTGAAGCTGACCAAGGGCAATCTCAGCGCCGCTGCCCGCCTCGCCGGCATTCACCGCAAGAGTCTGGCGCAGTTGCTCAAGAAATATGGTATTACCATTCCGCGCAGCCAGGATTCGGATTCCGACTGAGGCTTTCACGCCTCAGTCTTCAGGTTGGTTAGGTTGCTGTTTTGCCTTAGTATTGTTTCTACGCTGAGGCGATTGCACCTCACTCCCGCTCTCTCGCCGGCCATTTCATTTCCACTTTGTCGTCAAGAATCCCGCCAAAACCGCTGTTTTCCCGCTGGCCGGCTGCTTGGCCTGGATGTTGCCGGCCGGCCACGCAGCATGCTGACAGTGCTCGATCAGCAAGTTCCAGTGGTCAACCCTTACGCAACTTGAAGAAACCCTCCAAAAACGATACGCGCCGAATCGCCATTGCCATTCTGCACTATCTCCGTGACCATCCTCAGGCAAAGGACAGTGTCACCGGCATTGCCCAGTGGTGGGTGGGAGCGGAAAGGAATGCGGTGGAAGAGGCGCTGAAGGTCCTGCTGCGCGAGGGCGTTATGGTGAAGCGCCGCCATCTCTACCAGTTGGCTGCGGATCGCAGCGTGCCGCACGATCTCGATTTGCTCGAACAAGCCTTGCAGCAGCACGACAAAACGCGATAGCCCTGACTTGGGCGACGCCGAAGCGCCGGCCCTGATCTCCAACTGCATTCAGTGTCTGGGAAACTGAGGCGTGCGCACCTCAAGCTGGCGCCATCGCCGCGCAGCGGCGCAGAACGCGGGTTGCAAATTAAAGCAGTTACCGCGTTGCCGCAGCGTTGTTCCCGTTGGCGCAAATGTTGCGAGTGGTGAGGCTGCGTCTACGTCGTGCAAGTGGGAATCAAATCCAACTCCGAGACAAGAGCTGTTGGGCGCATGCCTGAACCAGCATCATGAATCCCTTTCATAAAAATTCCAGTACTGAGCAGCCGGCACCGCCATCATCTTTGAAACCGCCGGGGGCAGAGCCATACGAGAATGCCCATGCGCACTTGCTCGACGAGCTGCGCTGGCTCAACCGGCTGCTGCTGGCGCATTTGCTGCGTCTGCGCGCGGCGAATTTCTACGACCATGTGAAGGATTTCCGCGGCTGGTTCACCGCGGATGAAGAGATTGACGCCCTGTTTGCCGACGGTGTCTTCGAAAAGGAGGGCAACCGCGGCACCGCAAATCAGCAGAGCATAGCGGAGCTGGGCCGTCAGGCGCAACGCCTGCGCACGACAATCGCTGCTCGCGTTCGCGCCGGCGCCGCGCAACAGAATTTCCTGCCGCTGGTTCATCTCGCCAACTGCTTTCGTCTCGACGCGTTTGAGCAGCACAGCCTGCTGATTTGCCTGGCCCCGCAGCTTGATGCACGCTACGAAAAAATCTACGCCTACCTGCAAAACGATCTCACCAAAAAATCCGCCAGCATTGATTTGATTCTCGGCCTGCTCTGCACGGAAATGGCCGAGCGGTTGGCGTGTTTGAGATACTTCCATCCCAGCGCGCCATTGCGGCATTTTGGTTTGGTGGAGAATGGCGACGCCGACCACGGCGGCTCGGCGGCGCAGCACTCGCTGCGGGCTTCGTTGCGTATCGTGCAGCATGCGCTCGGCAATGCCGTCCTCGACGAGCGCTTGGCCGGCGAGGCCCGGTTTCTGGCGCCATTGAGTTGGGAGAAAGTCGTCATCAACAGCGCGTTGCGACGGCAACTGCAGCGTCTGTTCAGCGCCACCGGCCAGGATTCTGCCACGAGGCGGATTCTCTATCTGCACGGCCGCCGCGGCCTCGGCAAGCAGACAATCGCGCGCGCGCTGTGCGGCGAAAATCACCTGCCACTACTGGCGGCGGATGTCAGGCCCTGGCTTGCCCACCCGGATACGTTTCAAGAAAAACTCCGCCTATTTCTGCGCGAAGGCCTGCTGCAGCCGTGTGCCGTTTTCATCGCGCATCTTGAAAGGCTCGAGCTGGCCGCGGAGGAGATGCCCTGGTTGCGCGAGAAATTCTTTCAGGAGATTGCCGAGTTGGGATGGACGCTGTTACTGTCCAGCGAAAATCCGCTGCCGGCCTCGTGGCCCAGTTTGCCCGAGGTTGTGCCGGTTGCAATCCCGGCGCCGGATTCCGCGGAGCAACAGGCGCTCTGGCGCTTGCATCTCAATGGCTTTGTCGAAGCCGGTGATTTGCAACCGCTGGAGGAATTGACCACGCGCTTCGATCTGAACGGCGGTCAGATTGCCGGCGCGGTGCAGCTCGCCACGCAGGCCGGCCGGTTGGCGAATCCCGCAGGCACGCCCATCACGTTGCGTGATTTGTTCCGCAGCAGCCGGATACAATCGCAGCCCAAACTCTCGGCATTGGCGCGCAAGATCGAACCGAAATATGCCTGGCAGGATCTCGTGCTGCCGGAAGATCAAATGCAGCAACTGCGCGAGATTGCCGATCAAGTGAAGTTCCGGCATGTGGTTTTGCACGATTGGGGCTTTGCCGGCAAACTGTCGCTGGGACGCGGCATCAATGCGTTGTTCGCCGGCCCCAGCGGCACCGGCAAGACCATGGCCGCCGAGGTGATCGCCAACGAACTCGGACTCGACTTGTACAAGATCGACCTCTCCGCCGTCGTGAGCAAGTACATCGGCGAAACCGAGAAGAATCTCAACCGCGTCTTCACCGAAGCCGAACACAGCAATGCGATTCTGTTTTTCGATGAAGCGGATGCTCTGCTGGGCAAGCGTTCGGAGGTGAAGGATGCCCACGACCGCTACGCCAACATCGAGATCGCGTATTTGTTGCAGAAGATGGAAGAGTATGAAGGCCTCGTCATCCTGGCCACCAATTTGAAGAAGAATATGGACGATGCCTTTGTGCGGCGGCTGCAGTTCGTGGTGGACTTGCCGTTCCCAGACGAGAAGTATCGCCACCGAATTTGGTCGGCCATCTTTCCGTCCAGCACGCCGCTGAGTGAAGAGATTGATTTCAAGCTGCTCGCTAAAAAACTGAAGATTACCGGCGGCAACATCAAAAACATCGGCCTGAAAGCCGCTTACTTGGCGGCCGCCGAGGGCGGAGCGGTGCGCATGCAGCACGTGGTGCGCGCCACCAAGCGGGAGTTCCAGAAGATGGGCAAGCTGTACGTGGAATCCGATTTCTATCGCGAAGGAAAGGTACTGGATTGAGATGAGCGATTCCGCCATTGCCGCCGTGGGCTCGACTCTGATTGCCCTGCTGCGGCAGAACATGCTCGATTACGTGGCCGCGCCCGAACAAATCGCGCTGGTGTCGCCCGCGGAGGCGGCCGGCCAGGACATTCGCTTGTCCCTGTTCCTCTATTCCGTGGTCGAGAATCCTTATTTGAAGAACGACAACCCCCGGCAGGTGAATGCAACCAGGTTGGTTTATCCGCCGCTGTCGCTGGATCTGTATTATCTGCTCACCACCTATCCGGCGGAGGGCATTCCAGACCTGACCGAGCGCATGCTGCAGGCCCATCGCATTTTGGGCCGCGCCATGCGGGTCTTCTATGATCACGGCAATCTCGCGGGTACCATTTTGCAGGGCGATTTGGCCGGCAGCGGCCTGGAGCTGCGCCTCACGCTCAACCCGATCACGGTTGAAGATCTCACCCGCATTTGGAGTGTCTTTCCGAACCGGGATTATCGCACCTCGGTGAGTTATCTCGTCACCCCCGCGCCGCTCGATTCGGAAAGAAGCGACAGCGCACAACGTGTGGTAGCGAAACAAGCGGACCATGATCACATGGTTCCGGCACAGGAGAATCGCTGAATGGCGCTCCAACGGCCGTATGTCACCAACCGCTTCATCGCCTATGCCGGCGATCGTCTCACCACCACGCTTTCGCTTGCCGTGGCGGTGTTCGATGAATTCACGCTGGAAATGCCGGCCACCGGGATCGAAGTGGTGATCGAAGAGGGCAGAAACAGACGCGTGGCGGTGCGCAATCGCAGCGGCTATTTCTGCTTCAACAATCTGCTGCCGCAAACCTATACTGTGGCGGTGCGGCCGGATCCTGCGGCGGGCAACTGGTTTGTTGCGCAGACCCGGCAGATCATCGTGCCGCGGCCGAATCACCTGCATCCGGTTGAAGAATTCATTCTCAAAACCACGCCCGCGTATCCCTTTCCGGCGCATGCCAATTTGATCAGAGGCATGGTTGTCGTTAACCCGCAGGCCGTGCCGCTGGTTCCGATTATCGGCGCAATGGTGACGGCGGCGGCGGAGTTTCTCGATCCCAATCAGCCTCCGGCCACGGTTACTGATCAAAACGGCGAATTTGCCCTGTTTCTGAGAGAAGTGGAACTGGAAGACGATGAGCCTTTTGTCAAAGAGATTACGCTCACCATTGCCAAAGGCGGCCAGCAAAAACCGATTCCGATCACCGACATGAAGGAAGGCACGACGGTCAATTTGCAGCGAATCAAATTTCCATGATCATACTGACAAGTCAAAATCCCGGGGCGGCGCAAACGCTCACGGAAACAGTCAACCCGTATTGAGGCAATCAAGGAGGTAAAGATGTCAACCCTGAGCGGGGCACCAGTGCAAGGGCAAACCGTGCCGGAGAACGGCGGCAGCGCTGCCGCACAAGCACAAACGCCCGAGGAAAAACGCAGTGAGTTGGAGCGCAATCTGACCAAGCTCGACAAAGATTTGCAGCGGCTGAATCAGCTCAACAAAACCTGGAAGGATGACTTCACCACGATCGACAAGCTCATCAAAGACCTGGAGAAGATTCTCGACGCCTACGAGAAGGCACAGCCGAAGCTGTCCGATGATTGGAGTGCGCGCGACAGCTACGCGCGCATCCAGGAGCCGATGCTGAAAGAGGCGGTGAAAGGGAAAGAGGGCGAGATTGACGGCATCGTCACGAAATGGAATAACGCCGAAGTAGAATGCCAAAAGGAGCTCGAAACAGCCAAGAAAGCCAGGGATGAAGCCGACCAAGCGCTGGCAGAGGCACAAGAGAATCTCGCGGCCGCCACCCAGGCCTTCGAGAACACCAAGCTGCATCAGAAGCGCATTGAAGATGATCTGAAAAAACTGGCGGATCTGCAAAAGCAAATTGAAAAAGAGGAGGAAGGGGGGAAATACGCGGTGATGTATTACTTGCTGCAGGAGTACATCGCCATCAAGAACAACAGCAAGGTGCCGGTCGAAACGAGCCGGGAAAAGCTCGAGCAGGAGTTGGTCGCCAAGTGGCAGGCGATGGACACGGCGCTGCGGGTGATGCGCTTCAAAGAGAAACAGCAGAAGGAAGCCGCGGAAAAATACGACAACAAGAAAAAGGAATGCGAGCAGCTTTCCGCCGGCAAGCGCGCCAACATTCTCGCGGATCTTGCGAAGATTGCATTCTAAACAGCCTTTCCAACGAAAAGATGAACGAGAGGAGAATTCATCATGCCAGAATACTTATCCCCAGGTGTATACGTCGAAGAGTTCGAGATCGGCGCCAAGCCGATCGAAGGCGTCAGCACCAGTACTGCGGGCCTTCTGGGCAAAACGCTGCGCGGACCTTTGATGCCGCGGTTCATCAACGGCTTCGAGCAATTCAAGCGTATCTATGGGAGCTACCTTTCCGACTCCTATCTGGCCTATGGCGTCGACGGCTTCTTCACCAACGGCGGCCAGCGCTGTTTTGTCGGCCGCATTGCCGCTGATGACGCTGTGGCCGCCAATGCCGTACATGACACGATCCTGATCGAGGCGATTGGTCCCGGGGATTGGGGCAATCGCATTGCCATCAAAGTCGGACCCGGCAGCCTGCAGGACGAAACCCAGCCCGAACCTTGGGGCAAAATCAAATTGACCGTGATGTATTGGGATCAACCTCCACCGACACCATTGGTGGACCCCACCGATCCTTTGAACGCCATCAACCCCAATCGCCGGGAGCCGACCCTGCTGGAGGTGTATGATAATCTCTCCGCTGACCGGACCTCTCCGGATTACTATGAGACCCGAGTGAATCCGCAATCCAATCTGATTCGCTTGACGCGTCAGGCGGACAACAACCCGTCGCAATTGACTCTCTCTCTGTTTCCCGATCTGGGCGGCGTAGCCGGCGCGGAAGGGTCGGCACTCGATTTGGCTGACTACCAGGGTCGAACCCTGCCAGCGCTGCCGGATGGCACTATCAATCGAACCGGCCTGTTGGGATTCCGGGAAATCGACGAGATCTCAATCGTCGTCATCCCGGATCATCATCGCGTGCCCGCCTTGACCGGCGCCATTGTCACACATTGCACGCAAATGGCTGACCGTTTTGCCGTGCTGCATTCCAACGATGCAACCGACACTTTGAACAACATCAACAATCTGCGGCCGCCGCAGGATACCACCTATGCGGCATTTTATTTCCCCTGGATCAAAATCTTCGATCCCAGAACGAATCAGGACTATCTCATCCCGCCTTCCGGGCATGTGGCCGGTATCTACGCCAAAACCGATGTCGAACGCGGCGTGCACAAGGCGCCGGCCAACTACGTCGTGCAAGGCGCGACGGCCCTGCAATTCCAGATCACCAAAGGCGAGCAGGATCTGCTGAACCCGCGCGGCGTGAATTGCCTGCGCGTGTTTCCGGGGAGAGGGCTGCGCGTCTGGGGTGCCCGCACGTGTTCGACCAACACGCTGTGGAAGTACATCAACGTGCGCCGTCTGTTCCTGTTTTTGGAGGAATCCATCGACGAAGGCACGCAGTGGGTCGTGTTCGAGCCCAACAACGAGCGGCTGTGGGCGCGCGTGCGGCAGACCATCACCCAGTTCCTCACCACGGTGTGGCGGGACGGCGCGCTAATGGGACTGACCCCCGAAGAAGCCTTTTTCGTGAAATGTGACCGCACCACCATGACCCAGGACGACATCGACAATGGCCGGTTGATTTGCATCATCGGCGTGGCACCGGTGAAGCCCGCGGAATTCGTCATCTTCCGCATCACGCAATTCGCCGGCGGCTCCGAAGTCGCCGAGGTCTGAGAGACAATGCGAGCCTGGCCTCCACCGCAACCCCTGCGCTGGAGCACGGTGCTCCCGCAACTGTGCTGGTTCTCAACTGCTGTACATGATTCAGGAGATTCGATCCCATGGCAAGAAATGATCCCTATCGCAATTTTCGTTTTCGCCTCGAGATTGACGGCATCGATCAAGCCGGTTTCAGCGAGGCCAGCGGCTTCGACATCACCGTCGATCCCATCGACTATCGCGAAGGCGCCGATCCGACCCACGTGCGCAAGCTCCCCGGCCTCACCAAGTTCGGCAACGTGACGTTGAAGTGGGGCGTGACCGATTCCATGGCCTTGCATGACTGGCACCGCCAGATCGTGAACGGCGACATTCAGAGAAAGAATCTCGCCATCGTGGTGCAGGGCGAAGACGGGAGCGACAAGGCCCGCTGGAACATCGTGGAGGGCTGGCCGACCAAGTACACGCCCACCACGTTGAATGCCAAAGGCAACGAGGTGGCGATCGAGACGCTGGAAATCTGCAATGAAGGCGTCATTCGCGTGAGTTGATGCGCCGGCAATGACACCGGGCTGCTTTGTCAAGGGCAGGCTAGTACACGGTTACCTTGAAAAATGTATCCACCATCATTGTCATCCTGCAAGGATCTTGTGCAGATTTGAGCGCGGCGCCAAGTACTCCACAAGACTCCTTCTGAATGACGTTCGGTTTCACTCTTACAAATCAAGGTAACAAAGCACCAGGCGCCGCACTGCTGCCGGCGCGGGCGCCAACTCTTGTTGGAGGATGATGACATCATGGCTTTTCAAACCGAGATCAAATTCACGCTGCCCAAGGGCTATCTCGATGAGCATGGCACACTGCACAAAGAGGGCGTGATGCGGCTGGCCACCGCCGGTGACGAGATTCTGCCGATGCGCGATCCGCGCGTGCAGTCCAATCCCGCCTATTTGACGGTGATTGTGCTCGCGCGTGTGATCACCAAACTCGGCAGCATTACCGATCTCAATCCCGGCCTGATCGAGAAGCTCTATGCTGCCGATCTCTCTTACCTGCAGGCACTTTATGAGAAGGTGAATGGCGACGGCAAAACCGGCATCACCGCCTGCTGCCCGAAATGCGAGCACAGGTTCGAGGTGGAGATGACCGGCCTGGGGGAAGCATAACCGGCTATCCCCTCGACCGCCTCTACGAGGAGATGGCCTTTGTCGCCTACCACTTTCATTGGTCTCATGAGGAAATCATGAGCCTCGAGCACCACGAGAGGCGGCGCTGGTGCGAGCGGATCTCGAAGATCAACCGCGAGCTGAACAATGAACCGCAGAATGTGTTCGAAACGTAGTTGGGAGCCGGCTCATGGCGCGCCCGTCTGACCCTTATGCCGTTTTCCGGTTCGTGGTGCTGATCGAAGGCATCGAAGCCGGCGGCTTCTCCGAGGCCACCGGGCTGCAGGCGGAAACCGAAGTTGAAGACTATCGCGAAGGCGGAGTCAATCTCTTCCTGCACAAATTCGTCAAGACCACGAAATACGGCAACCTCACGCTGAAGCGGGGCATTACCGACGCCGAGCAACTCTGGCGCTGGCACCAGGAGGTGGTGCGCGGCAAGATCGACCGCCGGGACATCACCGTGGTGTTACGCGATCAGCAGGGCAATGACAAATGGCGCTGGGTGTTCAGCGAGGCTTTTCCGGTGAAGTGGTCGAACGCCGACCTCAATGCCGCCGGCAACAACATCGCGGTCGAAAGTGTGGAATTCGTTCATCGCGGCATTCGCAAGGGATAGGATTCTGCAACGATGACACCCGGAACAACGGCACAACTCCATCTCGCCAGCAAGCCGAGGCCGACGCGCCGGGAGATCGGCGCGGGGCAGCGTGGCTTTGTGCAGCGCTTATTGCGGCGTCATGGCTGTAAAACGCGGTGGGGCGCCGGACCCGGGCTGGTCTTGCGCAAGCAACGGCGCCTGCCTTTGCAAGTGAATCTTTCTTTTGAGATGCGCTGCGCACGCCTTTTGCTGGCGCAATTGGCGGCAGAATTACGCTGGTCGCCCCAGTTTGTTGAGCGGCGGCAACAACACACCCATTTCAGCCAATTCGCGGCAACCCTACTAGTATCGAGGCCGGGTGAAAGGTCTTTGTCCAACTGGCATAAAACCTCGAAAGAGCTTCGGCAGAAGCTGATCCGGGAGCCGCTAGTTTCACTTCATCTCAGAAGCGAGCTGCGGCTTGCCACGGAGCGGATTGGTGAATTCAGAAGTGAGCTGCGGCTTGCCACGGAACGGATTCGAGAACCTGTGCCCTCGCCGAGGCCCGTAAGCAGATTCGAGGCAAGTGTGCGAACCCACCACGTGAGAGAAGCCGAGCGCGTGTTGGATATGCCAGGAATCACGGCAGGGCGAACTTCACGTGTGCGGGAAATCACGGCGTCAATCGGGCAGAATTCGAGATTGGAGGCGAAGCATGCCTCGGTGCGCAGCCTGCGGGAAGGGCGAATGCCGCAGGTTCACTCGATGAGATCATCTCTCACGGCGGGACTGAGGAGGATTGAATTTCACGCTGCTCATTCCCACAGAAGTATTGTTCTGACGGCGCAACGCCGTGACCACGGCCAATCACGACTCGAGCGCATGCTTTCGCATTACCTTACGGAGTCGACCGTAATGGCAGCGCCGACCAAGGCCGCCGCTTCTACTGGTCGGACAGGATCCGAAATGCGGCTGCGCCGTCCGGAACGCACTTGGGAGCAAAGCCACCCGCACGCCTTTGCGCCTGACATGACGCTGTATCGGCCGCAGCGCAATGGAGACGGTCAACGCCAGATTAGCGCCGCTCTGCCTGAGGTGATCACCGCGGTGAAAGCCGCCGGCAGTGCCGCGACTCCAGCCCAGCCGGTTGGCCTCGCAGAGCCTGATCTCAGTCAACTTACTGACCGGGTCTATGCGGAATTGGAGCGCAAGATGCGCAATGAACGCATTCGCCGAGGCCTGTGAGGGACGACTGTGTTCAGTTGGTACCATCGCTGTCATCCTGTAAGGATCCTGTGAAGATTCGGGCACATGCCAAGTATTTCACAAGATTCGTCTGAATCGCATCGCGAGAGACTATTTCCACGAATCAAGGTAACAGACCAGTCGTGCTGCGGATGGGATGAAATGATGATTACCATAATGACGCGTTCCAGCATGCGGTGAACCCGTTCGCTATTCGCAAAGGAGATTGCGGCAGTGTTGCCCAAAAATCTCAAAAAAGCCTTCATCAAGCCGCTGCAAGGCGCGCTCAAAGGGCGTGAAATCGCGGTGTTGTACAACCCGACGGAATATTCGGTCGAGAAGAGCAATCAATATCAAATGAACGCGCTGCCCGGCTTGTCGAATCCCGTGGCGCAATTCGTCAGCGGCAATGCCGATACCCTGACCATGGAACTGCTCTTCGACACTTATACCGATCACAAGAGCGAGGATGTCCGTAACTACACCGGCCTCATCGCCAGATTGTTGGAAATCGATTCCGACACCCATGCCCCGCCGGTGTGCCTGTTTGCCTGGGGTGACGGCGGCGGCCATTTTTCCTTCAATGCCATCATCGAACGGATGACGCAAAAGTTCACCATGTTTTTGGATGATGGCACGCCGGTGCGCGCCACGCTGAATCTCACGCTCAAGGAATACCGCACCGTCACCGAGCAATTGCAGGACATCAAGCCGCAATCCGCTGACCGCACCAAACGGGTGGTGTTCAAAGAGAGTGACAGTTTGTGGCTGTTGGCGGCGCGGGAATACAACGATCCCGGCCGGTGGCGCTTCATCGCCGAGAAAAACAATCTCGACAATCCGCGCACCGTGACCATAGGGCGGGAGCTGATCATCCCACCATTGGATGGCGAAAATGTACTTCGGTGAGCTCGAGAAAAAATATCACGCTTTCTACGCGCCAATTGCGAAGGTCTATGTCGCCGGCAAGGAACTGTTGCCGCTGGGCATCGAAATCACCAGCGTCACCGTGGATCACAGCCTGGCAGGCTCCGATCAATTCTCGTTTGTGGTCAACAATGCCTTTGACATTCGCGCGCGTGAATTCCGCTGGCTGGGCGATCTCTTTGCGTTTGGCAAGCGCGTGAAGATCGAAATGGGTTACCGCGATGAGCTCAAGTTGAAGATGCACGGCCTGGTCACCGAAGTGCGCACCAGCTTTCCCGCCGGCGGCCTGCCGCAAATCACGGTGAGCGGCTTCGATCTCTCCTACTGCATGGGCCGCGGCAAAAAATCCGAGCGCTGGGACGACAAGACCGACAGCTTTGTCATCTCCCAAATTGCGCGTAAGCACAGCCTCACGCCCCAGGTCGATGACACGCGCGTCAGCCATCCCCGCATCGAGCAAAGCCAGGAAAGCGATTTGGAGTTCATCAAGAAGCTGGCCGAGCGCAACGGCTTCGAGCTGTACGTGTTCGATGAGACGTTGCACTGCCGGCCGGCTTTCGACGAGAAGGATCCAACCTTCGAGTTCGAATGGGGCAGAGGATTGGCCAGCTTCACCCCGGAGATCAACATCTCCGAACAAATCACCGAAGTGGAGGTGAGAGGCTGGAACGTCAAAACCAAGCAAGAGATCGTCGGCAAAGCCAAAGCCGGAGAGGAGCCGGGCCGCAGCGGCGACCGGCAAAGCGGCGGGGAAGTGATCAAGCAGATCTGCCGGGACGAGCCGCCGGTGCATCGCGTGCGCCAGCCGGTGTACAGCCAGGAGGAGGCCAATCGCCGGGCACAGGCGATTCTCAAAAAGCGCGGTGAAGGTTTTGTCAAAGGCAGCGGCGAAGTGATCGGCATTCCCCTGCTGTTCATTGACCAAATCATCGGCTTCAAGGGGCTGGGCCAAAAGTTCAGCAAGAACTACTACCTCGAAAAAAGCACGCACACGGTGAGCGCCTCCGGCTACAAAACCACCTTCAATGTGAAGGACACGACCATATGAACATGTTCGACATGTCGCAGGAGAGCGAAGATCAGGAAACCGGCGGCAAAATCAAGGGAGTTGCCGTCGGCGTGGTCACCAACAACAAAGACCCGCAAGGCATGGGACGGGTGAAGATCCGCTTTCCGTGGCGGGAGCACCAGGACGAGAGCTACTGGGCGCGCATTGCAACTCTGATGGCGGGTAAGGATCGCGGCAGCTTCTTTCTGCCCGAAGTCGGCGATGAAGTGCTGGTGGCGTTTGAACGCGAAGACATTCGCCACCCCTACGTCGTCGGCGGCCTGTGGAATGGCCAGGACAAACCGCCGGAAACCAACAGCGACGGCAAGAACAACATTCGCAAAATCAAATCGCGCAGCGGCCATGAGATAATTTTCAACGACGATCATGAGGCCAAGAAGGAGAAGGTCGAAATCCACACCAAAGCTGGCCACAAAGTGGTGCTGGATGATGCTGCGGGCAGCGAGAAGATCGAAGTCCGCGACAAGTCCGGTTCGAATTTCATCGTGATCGACTCGGTGCAAAACAGCATCACCATCGAAAGCACGGCGCAATTGAAAATCAAATCACAAAAAATCGACATCGAAGCCGGCGCCACCATGACGCTCAAGGCCAGCGGCGCGTTGACGATTCAAGGCGCGATCGTGAAGATCAATTAATCCGCCGGCAGTTTGGCAATGACCGCCACACAACTGTCATCCTGCAAGGACCTTGTGAAGATTCAAGCACAACGCCGCTGTCATCCTGCAAGGACCTTGTGAAGATTCAAGCACAACGCCACCGTCATCCTGTAAGGACCTTGTGAAGAATTAAGCACACCGCCAAGTCCTTCACAAGCTTCTCAAATGTGATGCAAACGCATCCGTGCAATAATCGCTTTGCTCTCGAGGAACACCCATGGGAATGCCCGCAGCACGCGTTGGCGATCCAACCAATCACGGCACGCCGTTGAGCCCCGGCCCCGGCAGTGTGAACGTGCTCATCGGCGGCAAGCCGGCCTGGCGCGCCGGCAGTGATTTTCACACCTGCCCGTTGTTTACCGGCGTTGTGCCCCATGTGGGCGGCATGGTGGCGGTGGGCAGCGTCACGGTCTTGATCAACAACTTGCCGGCAGTGCGCCAGGGCGATATGATTGTCGAGAACGGGCCGCCCAATTCCATAGCAGTCGGCGAACCAACGGTGCTGATCGGCTAGACGGTCTCCGTTCGAAAACACCACCGCCCGGGCGGTCTTTGCCCTTCCGGACGGACACCAAATAGAGAAGCAGTCATGCCCAAATCATTTCTTGGCCGCGGCTGGAAGTTTCCGGTGATGGTGAATCTCAGCAGCGGCAAAATCGCCATGTCCGAGTTCGAGCAGGATATTCGCGAGGCGATCTGGATCATCCTTTCCACCGCGCCGGGCGAGCGCGTGATGCGGCCGGAATTCGGCTGCGGCATTCATGATCTCGTCTTCGCCTCCATGAACAAAGCCACCCTGGGCGCGATCGAAGCCAGCGTGCGTGACGCGCTGACGCGCTGGGAGGCGCGCGTTGATTTGATCAAGATCGAAATCTCCACCGCGGAAGCCGGCAACGGCAAACTGCTGATCAGCATCGACTATCGCGTGCGCGAAACCAACAACGAATTCAATCTGGTTTATCCCTTCTACTTGTCCGAAGGAACTTGAGGCCATGGCCCGCGAAAAGCCCAAAATTGATCAGAGAAAATTCAGCGACCTGCTGGCGCTGCTCAAGCAACGGCTGCCGCACTACACGCCGGAATGGCCGGGGACGGACGATCAGGATAGTGGCGTGGCCCTGCTCAAGCTCTTCTCGCATTTGACCGAGAGCGTGATCAAACGCCTCAACCAAACGCCGCACCAGAATCTCGTCGCCTTTCTCAGCATGCTGGGCATCAAGCTGTTGCCCGCGGAACCCAGCCGTGTGCCGGTGCGCTTCAAACTCGTGTCCGGCACCAGCAATGAAGTTCTCGTTCCGCAACGCACGCAAACCACCTCGGCGGCGACCGATACGCGCCCCGAATTGCCGTTCGAAACTGAGGAAGATCTGCTCACCACGCCCAGCCCGTTGGCGAGTGTGGTCAGTATTGATCCGGAGAAAGACGCCATTTACCAGCCGCCGCTCGGCTTCCTCGAGCGGGAAATGCCGGATACCAGCGCGGTGGCCTACGCGCTCATTTCTTTTTCGCGCGCCGGCTCCAGCACGCTGCAGCTCGATCACACCGACAACTTGGAAGAAGGAGATCTGCTCAAACTGGTGAGTACGACTGCGATGAGCAGCGCCGCCGCCGAAACCTGCGTCTGTCCGGCACTCAGCGAAGAGAGCGAAACGACTGCAGCGGCTGTTGCTGAATACGTCCCCATCGCCGAAATCAAAGGCACGATCGTTGTGCTCACGACAAAACTCATGCGCGATTACGCGCCCGGCACGCCGGTGGAGAAGATCACCAAGTTCCATGTGTTCGAGAGCAGAAATCTGCAGGAGCATATTCTCTATCTGGGCCACAAGGATTTGTTCAATGTCAAAAGCCCAGTGCTGTTCACGCTGAACATTACGCTCATGGCCGGCACCGAGCAAGGTCTTGAGTCATTGCAGGTGGCTTGGGAGTACTGGGGTGACATCAAAGGACAAGAGGGTGCGGATTGGCAGGCTTTCGCAGTGCGATTGGACGGCAGCGATGGCCTCAGTCAAAACGGAAGTATTGAGCTCATCAAAACCACCGAGGGTGAGATCAAGGAACTGGAGGTCAACGGCATCAAGAATCGCTGGATACGCGCCAAGCTGCAAGAGCCATTGCCGGCCAATGCCACGCGCCGGCTGCCGGTGTTGGACAACATTTCGTTTCTGGTGAAATCCGAGGGCGCAGCTTTGCCGCCGGATCAAGCCTTTCACAACGACACGCCGCTGGACGTGAATTTGCCGTTCTACCCCTTCGGACTGGAGCCTAGGCTGTTTGACAGGTTTCAGTTGGCGAGCAAGGAGGTGTTCTCGAAGAAGGGCGCAAAGGTCGAGATTGATATCCGCGCCGACTCACTTGCCATCCTCGCGGCGCCGGCAGCGGTGCTGGCGGGAGACACCCGCCGCATCTTTGCCCGCGGCACCGGCGGCCGGCTGCTGGAATTCAGAATCCAGGGCGATCAACGGACCGCAACGTTGCATGATCATGGCGTGCCCTCTGATGGTGCGATTGCTCTGCCAGATCCTGCACTCGGAACTGAGGCCAGGCCGAGTATTGTGCACGTCACCGTGCCCGTTGGTGACACTGAGATCAGTCTCGCCTTCTTGTATGTGAGAACCGAGAATGGCAATCTAGCAGAACGATTCTTTCAAGATGGCCAGGAGAGATGGGTTGCATTCAACACCCCGGCAAACGGTTTCAAGATCAAATTCGATCCCGCGGCAGTACAAACTGCCGACAAAACCATTTCAGTGTTTGTGGTGGCGGATGACGGCAATCTCTATGAGCTAAAGCGGGACTTCACAGATCTTCGGATTGACCCGCCGCCTGTCTGGGAAAACCGGGCAAGGCCGGCGGGGCAGGAATTGAATTCCTCGCCCCACGCACTCGTCTGTGCGTTGGACGATCAGTCGCGATTCACCAAAGTTTATGTGGCAGGGAGAAACGGCCAGCTTTATGAATGGGATGGTGTTGTGTGGAAATCCTATGCGGCGCTGCCTGCACCATTGCGCAGCACCGGTAGGCCGTTCGCCCAACTGCACTGTGAGCGAATCCCCGCGGATAGCAAGGTTCAATCGATTCAGCTTGATGCCGGTGCTTCAAGCCAGTCTGATGCCTATGCAGGGGTGGAAATTGAAATTCAAGCGACCGACGGGTCGCCTGTTATTCAAAGCACGAGGATTACGCAATACGACGGCAGGACCAAGACTGCCACGGTCGAAGCAAGGTATTGGATCGCGCGGCCTGGTCCAGGCACAAAGTACGAGGTGAAAACCGCGCACACTGGAACTGCGCGCCTGAGCGGCGCCGCCCTCAAGCTTCCGCCGTGGGCTTCGGATGATGATGACGCTTATGTCGGGCTGACGATCAAGGTGACATTTCCAGCCGGAGTTGCCGGTCAGGACGATGTGATCGTATCAGCGCGCATCACAAATTATGAGAGCGATACAAAGCTCGCCACGCTTGACACAGGGTGGGAACAACTGCCCGATGCAAGCACGAGATTCGAAATCGACCTGCCAGCCAGAACAGGAACCGTCAGTAGAGCCAGCCGAAAAACAGTTGTCCTGTCCCGTGAAGCCTTCAATCGGGATGGAGCGTATGTCGGTTTGTCCATCACTCTCGTCGCTTCCAACAATGCAGAATTCGGGCCTTTCACTATTGAACAGTATGATGGCAATTCTCGCGAGGTATATTTGGAAGAGGAGTGGAATCCGGAACTGAATCTGCAATACACCTATCGGATCGAAGCCTTGTCGGGTAACGCGCAGGCGTGGCGGTACCCTGCACGAGTCTTTCTCGCCATGGACGCCTCCGGCAATAGCGGAATCTATCAGGGCCTCACCCTCACTGTCAACAGTGGCCCGGGGGTCAATCAAACGGCCAGGATACTTGCCTATAACGGGAGGACGAAAATCGCGGAAGTGGACCGAGCTTGGAGAGTCCCCCTGACTGACGAATCTTCTTATGCGATTAGAGATCTTGCCGGAACGCCGCGAGGCGGTACAGGCCTCGAAGTCTTCGAGAGAATTTGGATCAAGGACAGTGCCGGCGAATTGCGGGAGTTGGATACACGCTCGCCGGAATGGAAAAATCTAGGCAAGCCGTCTGACGAAATAAAGGTTGATTCGAGTCCTCATGGCGTGGTCGAAAAGATGGGAACGCCTGAGGAGAAGAGGCATATCTTTGTTCGCGGCTCCGACCAGCGCCTGTGGAAAATCGAGAACAGCGGCCAGTGGATTCTCGATTCCTATCCGGGAGAGATCGAGCTGCGGCATTCGCCCTTTGTCTTGGGTATTGCCACACCGCAGCATCTCGTGATCTATTCCAGCACCAACAAGAACTCCATTCTCGAGCGAAGATTCAGTCCGCAACCGGCGCTCCGCGGAACGGCACAGGTTGGAACCGATGACTCGCTCACGCTGGCGGATTCTGCCCCGACCGATTTCGACCAGCAGGGCGGCTTTCAACGGGACAAGGATTACATCAAACTGGAAACTGGCGAGCTGGCTGGCACACAGCGCAAACTGCTCGACTTCAATCGCGACCTGCTGCTGGTGCACATTGAAGATGATTGGGACACCTCAACGGATATACCTGCGGACAAGCGTTTGCCGGACAGCACCACCCAGTACGCCATCGGCAGGGAGGGAGAACCCGCAGAGGCTCAAGGCGGCTCGTTGCCAACCGTTGTCCTTGGGGCAAAAGCTTCAAAAGTGGACGATGCTTATAATGATTTTGATATTTTAGTCTACGATCGCAGAGATGTTCAACTGTTGCGCAACCGAGTGATTTCATATCAAGGCCGGGAACTGCAGATCGCGACGGTGGAGAAGGCGTGGCGCAATGAAGACGGTGAGAATGTGTTGAATCAGATTAGTGGGTACAAAATCAAATTGGATCACCCCGGCACTCCCGTCGAGCTGACGCAGGCGTCGATCAGGCTGGGAGATCAGGCCTCGGCGAACCCCCACGCCTACGACGGTATGAATATTGTCGTCAAGCACGATGGAAATGATTTGCCGCCGGATGCTAATCAAATACTTGAGTACCTTGGAGGAGAAGAGAAAAAAGCATTGGTGAGCAAAAGCTGGGATCCGGCATCGTTGCCTGCTGCCGGCGATCAGTATGAGATTATGAGTGAGGAAGCGAATGTCGAAAGAGCCACGTTTGCGAATATCACCCTAGTGGACGGCTCCTCGGTCGAAGGAGCATATAACGGCCTGGACATAACCGTTACCTCGCCTGGAGGCAAGGCATACACCAGAACGATCGATTCATTTGATGGCCGAGTGGCGACGTTGAAAAAGGAAGCCTGGGATGTAAATCTTCCCCCGGATCCGACTTTCACCTACCAATTCAACGGCATCGTGCATATTTCAAATCCCGATAAGAAAGGTAGTACAACAAGTATCTATCTCGATTTTGATTTTGAGGGTTCGGATGAAAACCCGGGCGACTTGGCTAGAAATGAGGGCGCATATGTAGGCTTCAGAATCAAAGTCGATAAAGCAGAATCGAAGACACCGAAGCGATCAAGAAGTACCTCTCGAGCGTTGAGGCAGGAAGATCTTCCAAAGATTGTGAGCTATCTCTATGATAAAGAAAAAAAAGAAGCTCTGGCTATCGTAGACAAACCTTGGGCAGGGGAAATAATACCAGACGACAAAGATACATATACGCTTATTGCTGAACCCCGCTCAGTTGCCGATGCCGCCATGCCCACGATTACGTTGGATAGAAATGCCAGACATGCCGGCAATCCCTTGGGTCCAAGAGATGAGCAGGATCCTTTCAGATTCGGCATTACGGTTACAAAGGAAGGTGAGGAGCCGCAAGCCAACAAAATCGTGTCCTATGATCCCCAGACTCGCGTGGCGAAACTGGAGAGCGCCTGGGTTCTCAGTACTCTTCCCGCGGCCGGTGACAAATACGTCCTGCATGCCTCCGGCACGGTGCCAAATGTGGAGCAGCCAGCGGAGCTGCCCTCGATTTCACTCGACCCCAACAAGGCCATAGACAGGCGTGGCCTATACGACGATGTACCGATCACTCTGCAAATAGGGGACCCGCCGGTGCATAATGGCAACCCCAAGCAGGAGAACCGCATTGTTTTGTATGAAGGTGGCGAAAACCGCAAGGCATATGTGAGAGATAGTTGGAATTCTAAACTTCTACCTCGCACTCCTGAACATCGCTACGCTCTCGAGGCAAAAATCAAAGGCGTGACGGGCGTCGCCTATGCGACCATCACGCTTTCCGATACGGCCTCTGGAGAAGATGATGCTTATGTTGGCTACGGCATCCTGGTCAAGCTGGAGGGCGAAGCCCTCTGGTCTCAGCGCGCCAACATAATAGACTATGAAGGCGCATCACGGCTGGCAAGCGTTGACATTGCCTGGAGGCTGGACGCAATCCCGAAGCCGCCGGTTCCGGGATCACGGTATCTCTACGCTCTTATAAACTACAATACCCCGATCCACAGCGGGAAAGCCCAAGTTGGCACACAGAATACCATCACGCTTGATCGCAATGCCTCGGCCGATATTTACGGATTCGCCGACAGAACCCTCAGGATCACAGAAGGCCCGGGCCTGCCCAGTACTCATGTAATAGACGATTACCTCGGCAGCGATCATGTCGCCATTTTGCGCGCGGAGTGGACACAGCGGCCGACCACGGATTCTCGCTACGAGCTCGAGCCGATTGACGCCTGGCTGCTTCATGAAGATGCCAACGCCCTGCCCATCACTCCGCAACTGTCCTGGGAATACTGGAACAGCCGCGGGTGGGTGGCTTTTCTCGAGGACCTGCATCAATTTGAAGATGGCACCAAGAATCTGCTCATCGACGGCAAGGTGATTTTCCTCCTGCCACAGGATCTCGATCTGACCGAAGTCTCCGGCCAGGAGAGCTACTGGATTCGAGCCCGCATCATTGGCGGCGACTACGGCCGCGAGACCTATGTGCTCGAAGAGAGAGTGAAAGGCGCAAACAGCGAACCGCAGGACATCATCAAAGAGACCAAGCTTCTGCCGGTGAAGAGCACCATTCGTCCACCACAGATATTCGGCTTGACCATTTCCTATGAACTCGTCGAGAGCCGTTTCCCCGATCGCTGCCTCACCTACAACAATCTCGACTACGTCGATCAAACCGACGCCTGCATTACCACTGACAAGCGCTTCCCGCCGTTTGTGCCGCTGGAGGGACAAATCGCGGAAGAAGAGGATTGTGGCGAAGTGATCAAGACGGCCGCAGGCGTGCCGGCGCGGGTGATCCTGCCAACGCAACTGGGTAAAGCCATCTATCTGGGCTTCATGAATCCGCTGCGCAGCGGGCCACTCAAGATTTTCTTCGCAGCCAGGGAACTGCCCTACAGCGATGCCAGCAAACCCAAGATGGAATGGAGCTATCGCGCTGAGAACGAGTGGCAGCGGCTGGGTTTTGGCGACGCCAGCGAAGGCCTGATCAAGCAGGAGATTCTGCAATTCATCGCACCGCGGGATTTCACCGCCACCACGCGCTTCGGCGCCTTTCGCTATTGGATGCGCGGCATGCTGTTGCAGGGCGAGTACGCGGGAACGCCGGTGTTGGGCGGCATTTATCCCAACACCACCTGGGCCTTTCAAGCCGAAACCCGGCGTGATGAGATTCTCGGCTCCAGCAACGGCGAAGCCGGCCAGACGTTCCGGTTTTTCCGGTTTCCCGTGCGCGTCGGCCAGATCGTACGCGTGCGCGAGGTGCTCACCGAAGAGGAAAAAGAAGAATTGATCAAGCAATTCGGCGAGCAGGCCCTGCATGAAGTCAAAGATGAACTGGGCAAAGTGCTCGAAACCTGGGTGCTGTGGACGGAAGTGGAAAACTTCTTCGACTCCAAAGGCACTGACCGGCACTACACACTGGATCGCGCCACCGGCGAATTGCGCTTCGGCGATGGCCGCAACGGCCAGATTCCTCCTGCGGGTCTCAACAATCTGCGCGCGTTTTCTTATCAAGCCGGCGGCGGTGCGGTGGGCAATGTCGAAGCCGGCGCGATTCAAAGTCTCACTACTGCCATCGCCAATGTCGAGGCCGTGATCAATCCGGTGGAGGCCGGCGGCGGTTCGGATACCGCTTCGCTAGATGATATGCTGGTGATCGGACCGGCCATGATCAATCATCGCCGGCGCGCGGTCACGCCGCAGGATTTCGAATGGCTGGCGAAGCAGGCCTCGCGTCAGGTGGCCAAGGCGCGCTGCGTGCGCAATCTCGACTCGCAAGGTCGCCGCGAAACTGGCTGGGTCACGCTTTACCTCGTGCCGCACTCGCGCGAAAGCGAGCCGCAACCTTCGCTCGAAATGCGGCGGATGGTGCAGCGTTATGTGGCAGAGCATTGCGCCAACACCGTGGCGGCGCCGCAACACATTTTTGTTGCAGGCCCGGTGTATGCTGAGATCGACGTCCTGGCTGATCTCGTCGTCGCAACGATTGACGCGGCGGCGCGGGTCGAGCAAGAGGCGCGCGCCAAGCTGGCGGATTTTCTCCATCCGTTGACCGGCGGTCCGACTGACACCGGCTGGGAATTCGGCCAAGGCCTGTCTGCTTCGGATGTCTATGTTCTGCTGGAGCAGATCGAGGGGTTGGATCATGTCGAGAATCTAAGTTTCAGTCGCGCCGGCGTGGCTTACACCGATTTGGTGGAAATCGGCGCCAATGAGTTGGTGGCAGGCGGAACGCTGCGGATCAACGTAACTGCCAAAACGGGAGCATGAGCATCATGGCCTTGCAGGTTCCCAATCTCGATGACAAAACTTTTCAGGAGCTGGCGGCAGAGGCCGTTGCGCTGATTCCGCGCTACTCGCGCGACTGGACCGATCACAATCTTCACGATCCCGGCATCACGTTCCTGGAGTTGTTCGCCTGGCTGGCAGAGATGCAAATCTACCAGCTCAATCGCGTGACCGATAACCAGATTGACCGGTTTCTCAAAATGGTGGGAATGGCGCGGTTGGCGCGGCAACCGGCGCGGGTGGAGATCGAGTTCACTGTTCCCGCCATCTCAACTCTCGGACTGCTGCCGGCCGGCACGCGCGTGGTGCCGCTCGGCCACGAACATCTGATTTTTGAAACCGAAGATGATTTTTCCATCACGCGCACCCGGATGATTGCCATCAATTCGCACTGGAACAGCACGAGCATCGATTATACTGAAGCCAACAACAAAGTGGGCATCTACTTTTTCCCATTCGGCGAGCAAGCGGCAGTGGGCGCAACCCTGGCGCTGGGATTCGATCAGCCTTTCGCCGATGCCGAGATTGCCAATCTCTTCTTTCTGCTGCGTGAAGATGATCTGCCAGCGCCTGCGCCGCGGCCTGAAGGTGCTGATGAGATTCAGCCCTCCGCAACTCTGGTGTGGGAATACTCTGTGAATGGCAATTGGGCGCAATTGAATGTGCTGCGCGACACGACGCTCAGCTTGAATCAGAGCGGCCGCCTGGTTTTCATTCCGCCGGCGGATTGGACTGCCCCAAATGGCGTCTACTGGCTGCGCGGCCGACTTGCTGCCGGGCTTTATGAGATTCCGCCGGTGCTCGAGCATGTCAGATTGAATGTCATCCCTGCGCGGCAAGTGGAGACAGTGATGCACGAAGATCTGGGTGAAGGCACCGGTTTGCCCCACCAGAGAGTGCGGCTGCAAAAATTGCCGCTGTTGCTCGCTGCCGATCGTGAACGCGGACCATTGCGGGTGGGTGATATTCTCAACTGGCCTGAGTTTCTAACGGCCCTTCGCCCGGCCGGCACAACCGGGCAACCTGCGACGCAGCGCCGGTTTTGGGATTTTCTCCCCGCTACCATCCAAGCGCTGATCAAAGACGAGCTGATTGGCCGGCTGCCTACCGATAGCGAGAAGTATCAAATTGTCGCGGCATTCAACCAAATCCTCACCTCGACGGATCTCTACGACCCCGCGATTTTTGCCGAGATTCAGCCAACTGAAGCCTATCAACAAGCCGTGGCGCAACCGGAATGTGACTTTGCCGCGGCTGCCATCATTCAGTTCAATCGCCAGCTTTTTGATTTGGCGTTCGCCAATCAAGTCGCGCGGCCCGGACTGGTCATTCAAGTGCAAGATCACATGGTGTGGGAAGATTGGCAGCGCGTGGAGGATTTTGAAAGCTCGGCTGCCGGCGACCGGCATTATGTATTGGAGGTTGAAACTGGTGAGGTCACTTTCGGCAACGGACAGAACGGCCGCATTCCGGGAGAAGGGCGGAGCATGCGCGCCTATTCCTATCAAACCAGCCGTGGCAGTGAAGGCAATGTTTCTGCCGGCCTCACCTGGCGCATCGAGAAGTCCGGCGCTGCCGGCGCGCGAGGAATGAATGTGCTGCCGACCAGCGGCGGCCGGGAACCGGAGACGATTGCCGAGGCGCAACTGCGCGCGCAAGAGGAGATGACCTCGCGGCAGCGCGCCGTGACTTCGGCAGATTTCGAGCAGCTCGCCCTGGCAACGCCGGGCTTGCGCGTGGCGCGCGCCAAAGCTCTGCCCAATTATCATCCGGAATTTCCCAAGCTGCATCTGCCGGGGAATGTTACGGTGGTCGCCGTGCCGGCGCTGCGATCCAATCGCGTGACGCCTGCTGCCGGCGCAGGATTTCTGCAAACCGTGCAGCGTCATCTCGAAGCACGGCGCCTCGTTGCCACGGTTGTGCATGTGATCGCGCCGGCCTACGTGGAAGTGGCGGTGCGCGGCAAAATCTTCAAACAGAAAAAGAGTGACACAAAGGAAGTGGAGAAGCGGGCGCTGGCAGCCCTGCAAAAATTCTTGCACCCGCTCACCGGCGGCCCGAACCAAGATGGCTGGACCTTTGGCCGGCCGGTGTATGCCGCCGAAATCTATCAGCTTCTTGATGAAGTGGAGGGCGTTGATCACGTCGTGGGCATCGAGCTGGACGCAGTCGCGCTGCAACAGCTCGCTCAAAAGATCATTACCATTCCGCCCAATGCGCTGGTCTACAGCGGAGAGCATAATTTGGAAATCGTATGAATCCCTCTGATTTCAAAAGCCAGGTCTTTCGAACGCCGGCGCAGTGGCAAAACGGGTTGTCTTCCGGCCTGCAAATTCTGCCCGAGGGCGGCCTCACGCTTTATCCCCGGCCCGCGTTTGAATCATGGTTGCCGATTCCAATCGCGGGCGGCAAGCCCACTGCACTGGCGGTGGACGAATGCGGGCTGATTTATTGGATTGCCGAGCAAGATCGTTGTTTGTATCGCTGCGACTTGATCTCGCACAAACTCGATCGCTTGTATTGTCCGCATGGCCGCAGCGCCGCTGCCACCGGCCGCCTGCTCATGGATCGTTTCAATTTCTGGATGCTCGATGCCGCTAACCGCCGGGTGTTGGTGTTTTCGCGAGAGACTTTTCAATTGAAGCTTGTGCTCGCTGCCATCAAGCAGCCGGTTGATATTGCGCTGGGCCGCTCAGGCATCCTGTACGTCTTGGATCAAGACTCTCGCACCATACTCCGCTACGATGCCCACGGTCGGACCGCCGGACCGGCTTTTGGCGGCGCAGAGTTGCAGCAGCCAATCGGACTCATCGTCGGCCGGGATCATTTCATTTATGTGCTCGACCGCAATCAACGCCATTTTCTGCGCTATGATGCCGAGGGCAACTTTCTGGGATTGATCGGCGATTTCGACAGCGTGGCGCCCGACTTTCGGCCGGCCATGATCGCGGCCAATTCGCAAGGAAATCTCTTTGTTGTCGATGGCCGCACGCAACAACTGCACGAATTCGATGCCGACGGCAGCCACCTCGGCGTCATGCAATTGCCGGCTGTTGTCAAATCAATCAAAGGCATCGCCTTCGGCCGCGGGGATGATCTTTTTCTCAGCACTGATCAAGGCCTCGCCCGTTTCAGTGCGCGCCTGAGTTTTGTGGGCGAAACCGGCGCCTTTTACACGCGCACGCTGGACAATGGCGCAGACCGGTCAACATGGCACCGCCTGGCGCTGGAAGCAAATCTGCCGCCGGGAACGATACTCGAGATTTTCTATCACTCCAGCGACGACACACGCCTGCGCGGCTTGGTCGAGGCGGTGTTTACCGATCCCAACGACTCCGTGCAAAGAAAAGTGGAAAGGCTCGAAGCCTTGCTCGGCACAAAATGGATTGGGCCTGAGAAAAATCCCACGGACATGCTGTTGCGCGAGCAAACCGGCCGTTTCCTCTGGTTGAAACTGGCGCTTTCCACCTTTGACGCCAATCAAAAACCGGTGGTGCGCGAGCTGCGCGCCTACTATCCCCGCATTTCCTATCTGCGCTACTTGCCGGCAACTTATCAAGAAGATGCGGTGAGCCGCGCTTTTCTCGAGCGCTTCCTCTCCTTGTTCGAATCCGTACTGTACGGACTGGAAACCGAAATCACCGCGCTGTTCAAGAATTTTGATCCGCTGACCACGCCGGCAGACTTTCTCGATTGGCTGGCCTCGTGGCTGAATCTTGCCCTCGAAGAAGAATGGCCGGAAACCCGCAAGCGCCAGTTCCTGCTGCAGGCCCCGGAATTGTTCAAACAAAAAGGCACTGTGGCCGGCATTGCCGGCTTGGTGGAAATCTACACCGGCCAGCGTCCGCTGATCGTGGAACATGCTTTGGTCTCGCCGCCGCTGATTCTGGGCAAGCCCTTGCGCTTGGGCCTCAACAGCGTGGTGAGCGCGACGCCGATTCGCGGCTTTCGCCTGGGCGACAGCGCGGTGCTCGGCCGCACCGCCCTCCGCGAGGTGGCGCAACTGCCGGAAGATCCGTTTCAGACGATGGCGCATCGTTTCACCTTGCTGCTCAACCTGAGCCGCGCGGATTTCCAAAAGCAGGAAGCCAAGCTGCGCGAGATGCTGAATGATGAAACGCCCGCGCACACCGCTTACACTCTGAAATTGATCGGCGCCGGCAGCGCGGCGGCGGACCTCTACGTCGGCGTCAATTCGCGCGTCGAAGAGTATCAGCCGGTTCGACTCAACGGCACCGCGCGAGTGGGGCGGGTCGTGGCGGCCATTCACGGAGAAAAAGCGGTGCGGCTGGAACGCAATTCCCAAATAGGTAGATGCTTCAGATTGATATAACCCGCATAACCCAAGCGAGGGCAATCATGGAAAAAGAGAAAGATCACGGCTCGGGAGTCTGCGCGATTCCATTCTTCGAGCGCAATAACTACTTCTACAGCAAACTGATGACGGTGCGCGATTTTTTTGCTGAGCAGCGCTACTTCAACGAGAAGCGCTGGCTGATGAATCGCATGGTCAGCGGCTGGGGCGTGGTCTGTGGCCTGGATGTGACTTTCGATCCCCAGCACCGCGCGCTCATTGTGTCGCCGGGATTGGCGATTGACTGCCGCGGCCGCGAGATCTTGATTTGCGAGCCGCAAGCAGTGAAACTGGCGGTGCTCGAGCCGCCCTGCAATCCCACGCCGGTGCCGCCGGATGCAGCCGGCGAGCATCTCGTGCTTTGCCTGGAGTATCACGATTGCAAAACCGAACCAGTGCAATTGACCTCCATGGCGTGCGGCGGCGAAGAGCGCCAGGAGTTCAACCGCATCCGCGACAGCTTCAAGCTGCGGCTGCGGCATGAGGCGGACGTTCATCTGCCACCGCCCAATGGCAGGCTCTGCCCGCTTATGGACTTCAAAAAAAGCGGCAAACCCGAAACCATGCATGGCTACCTGTGCCGCCATCTCAAGGAGGGTTGTCCGGACTGCGATGAAAAAGTCTGCCTGGTGTTGGCAAGAATCGTGCGGCGCGGCGAATCAGAAGACCCGGATCGGCCGGCGGTATTTCTGGATGCCTGCTTCAAACGCCGGCTGGTGTACAGCAATCCCGTGCTTTACGATTTGATTCATTGCTTTCATGGCGACTTGCCGCATGTCATTGGCATAAGCTGGAAGGATGTACATGCCGCAAAGCCGCTTGAGTGGGGTGAATTTGAAGCTCTGCTGAACAATACGGACAAGGGCTTGACCGTGTATTTTGATCAGGAGATGGACGACAAGACGATCAACCGCCACACATTTTTGCTTTCCGTCGCCAACTACGATGAAGACACGGGATATGATTTCAAAAGATACATCTCCCCGGAACGGATCGAATATGCCAAAGACGCGCACGGCAGCCACGCCACCTTTTTTGTCAATGAAGCCTGGCGAAAAGACACCTTTGTAGGGACTTCCAAAATCCAAAAGGATGGCGGCGATGTCGAAATCGTCTTGCGTGGAAATTTGATTACGAACCTGAAGGGCCAGGCGCTGGATGGTGATTTCATCGCGGGCAAATTCCCCTCGGGAAATGGCGTGCAGGGCGGTGATTTTGTCAGTTGGTTTTCCGTCCTGCCCATGCCCAAACCACAGAAGTCCCAGGGCTGAAAATCATGAAAAGCTGGCATAGACTGCAAGGAGAATGGCAATGAAAGACACAACGCAGGAAAGACACTGCGAGTTCAACAATTTCAAACGGGCTCGCTACTTTCACGGCATGCTGCTGAGCGACCGTGATTTTCGCGAAGAGCAGAGCTACCATCGCGAAAAGCGAAAACTGGCCAACAAGATGCTGCACGGCTGGGGCATCGTCTGCGGCCTCGGGCTGGAGTGGGAGAAAGACGAGAAATGGATCACGGTTACGCCCGGCATGGCGCTGGATTGCCACGGCAACGAGATCATGGTGTGTGATCCGGTCAAGCTCGATCTTGACGCACTGCTGTGCCCACCCCGGCCTGCTGCGCCGTCGCAGGATCCCTGCCAGGAGGTGAAGGCAGGTAGTAAGACTTACTACCTCACCATCGGTTACGAAGAGAGAATGGTTGATCCGGTTTCAGTCTATGCGCCGGGCGGCGGCTGCGACGAGAAAACGTGCGAGCATTCGCGCTATCAGGAGGGATTTTGCCTGCAGTTGGAGAGCGCTTTACCCTCGTCGCCTCTGATTCATCCTATTGAACTCAGCCTGCATGAACGAATAACCAAAGCTGCGACTGCTGAGAAAAAAGAAGCGGTCGCTGCATTCATGAACGGAGAGTTTTGCCACCTCGCCCCACCATGTCCCGCGTGCTGTGCTGAAGTGCACCATTTGGTTTTGGGAACCGTGGTGATCGAAGAAAGCGCAGGAAAAAAGACGGTGAAAGCGATCACGCTGTCGGACCGGCGTTATGTGCTCACGCCCGGCATGATGCAGTATTTGTTCCTTTCCCTGTTCGACGGCGCTACGAATTATAAGACAGTGTCCAGCCACCTCGAGAATTTTTGGGCGGCGGCCAAGCAGGCGAACCAGAGCAACTGCCTCATCTCTTTGCTTACCAACCCCATTGCGGCGCTGTGCAGCATCAAGGACCAAATCGCAAACCAGTATGATGAAGAGAGCCGCAGCAAAGACAAGAAAGACGAAGCAGCAGGGCAAGCACTGGAGACTGCCGCAGAAAAATCGGCCACCCAGGCGGCTGGCGCTGAAACGGAGGTGACCGAAGCGCCCAATGGCGACAAAGCCAAGAAGGCAAAGGGCGGCAAGAAATAATTCTCTGAGGTGAAACATGATTTTGCTTAATTGGCTGACCGTCACCGGACTGCTGTTGTGCCTGTGCGGGGTGGTGATTTTCGCGTGGGGCTTCATCATTCCGAGGATGCAGGCTCTCGAAGTCGGCGTCGCGCGCATTCCCGGCGAAACCGCGGAGGAAAACCTCGGCCTGCCGGCGGTGTGTGATCGGCGGCGCATGGCGCGGCGCGCGTTGTGGGGCATGCTGTTTTTGGTGGCCGGGTTCATTTTGCAGATTTTGGGCAATTTGCCGGTGCTGCCCTGACCCTGCGCAAAGGTGGTCAAGTTCACTATGGATTCTGACAAGCCAACCGAGGGGAGACAATCATGAGGCGGCATTTCTCTGGTGCGCTTTGCTTTTTCCTGACGCTCGCTATTGGCACGATCCCAGGCGCTGTTTTCGCCCAATCTCAGCAATCTGCCGAGGCCAAGCGCTATACTGATTTTGGCGAGCTTTACCGCCAGTCTGAGAAGTATGAGGCTGCCACGCAAATGTACAAAAAGGCGATTCAGATCGATCCGGATTACTTTCCTGCTCATTTCGGACTTGCCAGACTCCTGCTTGAGACTGACTCTCTTGAAGAAGCCGTGGCCGAATTCAAAGTGGCGCTTCGCATTAACCCAGCCCATGAGGACGCTCACGCCTTTCTGGGAGAGGTCTATCGCCGGCTGAAGAGATATGATCTCGCCATTGCCGAGCTGGAGCAGGCCATAAAGATCGATCCAAGTGACGCGTGGAACCACAAAGTGCTGGCCGATGCCTACTATGGGGCAGACCGTTACGACGAAGCCATTGAGCAATCCAACAAGGCACTGGAGTTGCGCCCAGACTACGCTGACGCTTATGAGAGCTTGGGTAATGCCTATGCCGGCAAAAACGACTATCAAACCGCGGCAGAGAATTATCAAAAGGCGCTCAAACTGAATCCGGAGGATCGGACTGTTCAAGTAAAATTGGAACTGGTTCTGGCGGCGCATCCGCTCGGCAATTTGGGTACGGCAAGTGCGACGCTGGAGTTCCTGAAAAGCAAAGTGGCAGAGGATCCGTCTAACCCCGTGCACCGGTACTCGCTCGGGGCCCTGTACTCATTGCTCGATAGTCTGGATGCCGCGGAGCGGGAGCTGAAAGAGGCCTTGGCGCTTCGCCCCGCCGAGGACGAGACCAGGGCCAATGCTCACGCAAGCCTGGCAAAGGTTTACGTCAAGCAAAAGAGGTATGAGTTGGCATTTGATGAAATCAAAGCGGCGATTGACCTGAATCCCCAGAATCCGGACTACATCAAAACCAAAGGAGATATATTCGCGGACCGCGACGGCAATCAAGATCGTTACGAAGCAATATCGGCCTATCAGCAGGCCATTCGTCTGGACCCCTCCCATGAGGATGCACATGCCATGTCAGGCGAAGTCTATCGGCGACTGGAGAAATATGACGAAGCCATTGCGGCGCTGCAAGCGGCAACGAGAATCGACTCGGGTGATGCGTGGAATCATAAAGTGCTGGCAGATGCCTACAAGGGAAAGGACATGTACGATGAGGCCATCGCCGAGAGCAAAAAGGCGCTGGCGTTGAGGCCAAACTACACCGAAGCATACGTGAGTCTGGGTGACGCCTATGTAGGAAAAGATGACTACCAATCGGCGGCGGCAAGTTATGAGAAAGCCCTGGAGTTGAATCCATTCGACCCCACCATACGCGCAAAACTGGAGCTAGCAAAGGCGGGGCAGGCGGCAGATTCGGGAGGAAATCTGATGGGCGGTGTCGCAGTTTTGGAACTATTGAAGCTGAAAGTGACCGAGAATCCCTCAGATCCGGAGGCGCACTATCTGCTCGGAAGGTACTATGAGTTGATCGATAGTCTTGCAGCGGCCGAACGAACGTATAAGCAGGCTCTTCGCCTCAAACCGGATTATGCCGAGACTCATAAAGACCTGGCGGACGTCTATCGGAAAATGAAAAAATACGCATTGGCACTTGAAGAAGTTCAAACGGCCATCAGGCTTGATCCCGCTGACGCTGCAAATTACAAGCGCAGAGGCGATATCTACTATGATCGCGAGCAGTCTCCTGAAGATTTGAACCAAGCACTGATCGCCTACGCGAAGTCTGTCGAGCTTGACCCACTGTATGCCGATGGCTACTCGGCTTGGGGCGAGGCTTTGCGTTATATGAAACGATATGAGGAAGCGATCGAAAAACTCCAGCGTGCGATTGCTTTGGAACCCGAAGACGCTTGGGCGCACAAGAAGCTGGCCGACACTTACTTTGGGCTGGGGGATCGGGATGACAACAGTGAAAACTACAGCCGGGCCATCGAAGAGTACCGGCAGGCGCTTCAGCACCGGCCAAATTTCCCGGAGGCTTACGTGGGAATGGCGCAAGCGCTACGCGTTTTGAGGCGTTATGATCAGGCAATCGAAATCCTGAAACTGGCCCTGCAATTGAGCCCAGAAAATGAAGATATCTATTCTGCTCTGGGGGAGACATATCGCCTAAATAAGCAATCTGATTTGGCAATTCCGGCGCTCAAGAGGGCAATTGCGCTGGCTCCCAAAGACCACTTTCCACACCAAGTATTGGGTTCGATTTTTGTCGAACAATCGCAGTATGAGGATGCCATCCATGAAACCAAGATCGCGATAAAGTTGAGGGCGGAGCAGGGTGAGCCGCGGCAGACGGAGTTGTACCTGCGGCTGTGCCGAGCCTATTTCCTGCGCCATGGCGGCTCTTCCGATTTCATCAGAACTGCCCTGGGTAAGGAGACTGATCCTGTGTTTGTCCTCATGATGCAGGCTGTCCTCGACCTCAAAGACGTGCGCACTGATTTGGCCATGGCAAAGCTCAATGAGCTGCAGCGCATCGACTCGGCCCTTTATGAGGATCTGGAAATCAGTGAGTTGGGAGAAATCTTCGAAGGAATCGAAGACACTGGAAGGAAGCGTGAATAGCAATAAATGTAACAAATCTGCTCACTATGCTACTTACCTCATGGTGACGTGTTGCAGTCTATGAAACAGCCAATTACACACCTGTCGCTGCTGGCATGGTGTTTGTCTCAACTGTTTACTCCTCTGAATGCTCTGAGCCAGGAGCATGACTTTGAAAAACTTCTCAAGGAAGCGATGACCCGGTTCAATCGTTCTGAGTACACAGTTGCGGAGGATCGTTTCGCTCAGGTCTTGAGAGTCTCGCCCAATCATCCCGAAGCCTGTTTGTACATGGGATTCATCAAGTACTATCGGGGCGGCTCTTCGGATATTGAAGTAGCGAAGTGGTGGTCGCGGGGGCTGCGGGCGGGAGGCAAGATTCCTGACAAGCTGTTAAGCCTCATTAAGGCACGGGCCGCAAAACTGAGTGAGACCGGCCAAGAGTCCTTAGCGGCCAGAAGGTATGATCGCGCTCGCGAATACTTTGAGTTGGCTCGCGACTTGGATCCGCAATTGCCTGAGATCGAGAGCAGGATAAAGCGGGTAAATGACATCACTGCTGAAATTGATTCTCTTGTGAGGCGGGGAGAAGAACGCCTGAGACGAGGCGATTGGCAAGCGGCAGAGGGGGCGTTCAGCAGGGCCTTACGGCTTGATCCCCAGAACAGAGCCGCAGAAGCGGGCCGCGCGCACAGTAGGTTGAAAGCGCACCAAATGAGTGTCTTGACGGAAGGAGTTCAAAAACTGAAATTGTGGAATTTCAGCGGGGCAGAGGAGAGCTTTCAGCAGGCCCGCATGATTGACTCTAGTTCCAGCGAAATAAAGCAGCATCTTCTCATACTGGATTACTTCAAAAAGGCTGAGAGCCTGCGTGGCAAAAGCGACAGCGTGGTGAGCGCATTAACGCTTTGGCAGAAAGGTCTGCGAATCGCGCGCGAAGTATTTCCTGATTCTCTCTATCGGGCTGTGCACCAGGTGCTGTCCGACACCCTGCGAGGAATCAGGACAGAGATGATTGCGCGTCATGAGATCATTTATTCGAAACTGCAGGAACAAAAGTGGCACGATGCCCTTGGCGCATTAGCTGGCTTTGACTCCATCGTTGTGGCGTTTGATGCCTTGACAGGCGACAGCCTCACAGGCACGCTCCGCCTCGAGGAAAAACGGCAACAAGCACGGCGAGGTTTGGATCGAGCGAAGTTGGCCACAGTAGCAATAGGCGGTTTGCTAGTTGTGCTTATCCTGGTCACAGGAGTTCTAGTTTATGTCAAGCGACATGGAATTCGGCTCTGGTGGGCTCACCATGCATTGAAACAACAAAGGTACGAACAAGGTTATCGGGTGTACAAGGACTTGTATAGGACGATTCCAAAATATCGGCAGCGAATCTGCCGGAGTCTGGCTGAACACTACTCGCGTAATGGCGATGACCCCAGCGTTGCCGCGGTTTTTTCGAGCTTCTTTCCCCAGGAATTCGACGCAAAAAACGCGCCGGACAGCACTGCTTGCGACGCGATCCAATTGTATGGCGAAATCACCGCAATGCAGTTGCAGCAACGGGGTTTGTCTCGCGAGGAAGCAGCCGATATCGCTCAGCTTCGCGGCGAGGCGCTCCGCAAAACCAGTGAACGATTGGGTCGGAAGGTCCTCGTCGCGTTTGAAGACCCTTTCGAGCATGTTGATCCGCAAGGATTGTCCAGCCATGACTATCGGGCCTATTACGCCAGTATGCAAGAGCTGCTGGAGATTGAAACTTGGGAGGAACTGAAAGCTGCCAGTTCAATCCTGGACAAGATGCGCCAGGCCTCAATCTTCCAAACGGAAGTTCCCCACGAGATTCATAATGTCTGCGCCGCTCTCCAGAAGTATGAGCAAGCCACCGGTGCCAAGGACAAAGTTTCTTTCCTGACGGCCGGCCTCAATGCCATTGAAACAGCAAATCAAACTGCCAATGCCCAACTGCAAGGCGCCGAGCGAGAACTTTTTGCTGAGATCCTGTTGAAGTGGCGGAACGTGCTGGCGCGAGAAATGGATGAATTGCGCGGCCGTGCCTACCTGATCGGCAAGTGGAAGGCCGCCAAGCTGCTGCGCCACCAAAGCAACAAGATCCGTTTGGAAATTGAAAACAGGGGCCTCGGAACCGCAGATGATATCCGTGTTTCGATTGACCCAAGCGGTGCCCTTGAAGTGAAGGTGAGGGTGCAGAGCTTGAGCATACTGCAGCCCGAGGAAAGAAGCTTTGTCGATTTCGATGTCAGCTTGACCACGGGAGAAGCAGAGAACCATGGCGAAGTCCGGATACCGTTTGAGATCGCCTATACCGATTCCCGCAAGAATCAGGTTGTTTATCGCGACGCCAGCACTTTTAGTTTTTTTGAAGCGCCATACGTTCCGATCAAGGAGAACCCCTACTTTGCAGGAAAACCCGTGAGAGACGCCGGGATGTTCTTCGGCCGCGAGGACGTTTTCGATTTCATCCGGCGGAATATCGACCGGAATGTGATTCTGATTAATGGCGAACGGCGCGCGGGCAAGACTTCATTGCTTTATCAGCTTGCCGAGCCCAATGCCGTCAGCCCCGATCATATCTTCGTTTTCATCGACATCATGGGAATCGCCGGCGTTGATTCGGCCGGCTTGTTGTTTGCACTCATGCGGGAAACACACAGGACCCTTGATAAGGCAGGAGTCAACATCGCAGAACCCGTGCGGGCAGAATTCGAGGAAAACCCGTTTCGGGCGTTTAGTGATTTCGCGGAAGTCATTGCCACGACAGTCGGCAATAAGACGATTGTCCTGATGCTCGATGAGTTTGAAAACCTGCAGGAAAAGATCAATCGCAAGCAACTGCAAGAGGATATCTTCGAGTATTTGCGCAGCGTCATGGAACACAAGTGCTTCAAGTTCATTTTGATTGGGACCTACCGGTTGGATGAGCTGACGTCATCGTACTGGCCGGTGTTTACGCAAATTGCCGTTCATTATTCTCTGGGCAGGCTGGAGCCTGAGGCTGCCAAAGCCTTGATTACAAATCCCATTGCAGGTTACGTGCAATATGATGCCTTCGCTCTCGATAGAATAGTCAATATTAGTGCCTGCCATCCCTATTTCACGCAATTGCTGTGCCATTTTTTGCTCGAGCATCTCATCGAGTGCAAGAAGAACAGCGTCTCCGCCAGCGACGTCGAGGATGTAATCGATCGCACGGTGACAGGAGGCGCTCCCCATCTCATGTTCATTTACAATACCTGTACGGCACCTGAACAACTGGTGCTTTCAACCGTAGCGGAGATTTGCGGAGAAGGGGAGCACGTCAATCGCAGCCAAATAGAAAAAAAGCTTCGAATGGTGGGTTTGGGTATGGGTGAAAGTGCGCTTTCCGGCGCATTGAAGAAGCTGGTTGGCCGGAACATTCTCGTGTGGGATCGCCAACAAGAATCTTATCGCTTCGACATTGAATTGATCCGCCGCTGGGTCTACCGAAACAAGCCACTTTATAAGGCGCAAGGAGAGATTGTCTTATGAATTCCGCCAAGTCGCTTTCCAATCCCTATACCTATCGCGGCATGATCACGGACCGAGCCAATTTTTATGGCCGGCAGGGAGTCATACAGTACATAAGATCTTCGCTCCTCAAAAAACAGTGTTGTGCCTTGATCGGCGAAACCAAGATTGGCAAATCCTCCATTCTCTATCATATCTGGAAAACCGTTGGCGAAGACGAAGCGTTCAGAAATCTCCTGGTCGTCTATTTGGACGTGTCAGACACGAGCGTTTCTTCCGGCCCGGCCCGCTTCTTCCGGACGGTCAAGGACGAGGTCAATCGGCAGTTGGTGAGATCAAGCCGCCCCGCGATCCCGATCCGTGAAACCGAGGATGTCTATGACAATTTTCGGATATTCTTGCTCGATCTGAGAGATAAAGGCATGACGTTGAGCTTGCTATTGGACGAGTTCGATACTTTGGCAGGCAGCGACAAGTTTGGCATTGAGTTTCGCCAATTTTTGCGCGCCCAGATGCTGCATGAGTTCTCCTATGTAACCGCGACGCGAGCAGATTTTGAGTCGCTTTTTCCTGAGGACGTGAAGGCCGGCTTGACCTCCCCCTGGTTCAATACCTTTCTGATGTACCGCATTGGGGCTTTTTCGATTGAGGAAGCAAGAGAATTCATCATTCAGTCTTCCGAAAAAGTCGCAATTCCGCTCAGGGATTATGAGCAAGAGATTATTGCGCTCGCGGGGACGCATCCCTTGCTGCTTCAGATCACCTGCGGATTCTATTTTGAGCTTTATAGCAAGGGTCAATTGGACACGAATGCGGAGAAAAGAACCGAGAAGCTGAAAAGTCTGATTGCCAAGGATGCCGATCTGAAGTTTCAACTCAAGCTCATTTGGGAATCACTGAACGAACATGAGCGCAAGGCCGCCCTCCGACTGGCGCATGGCGAGCCGGTGCGGGAAGCGAGAATCTTGAGTTTACTCATCGAAAAAGGATATATCCGCGGGGAAAATTTGTTTTCGAAGTTGTTTGCAGGATACGTTCTGTCACAGAATTATGACAGCAGCATGCGCCCTCCGCATTCTGGCGATGGCCGGACGAAAATGGAATTGGCGGTGTCCTGCAACCTGAAGAGAAACCTTTTGAGCGTCACACTCAATTCTGAAAAAAGCCTCTTGCAAACGGATGACTCATCGGAGCCCTTCGATCTTGTCGCAGAAGCCTATGCCCGGCGCGCCACCGAAGCGGCTGTCAGTGATGATTGGCGATTTCACATCAAGGATATCGGAGGCCGTGGCTTGTATCAGGATCTTTTCCAGAAACACCGTGTGCTTTCGAATTTGTACAGCCAGGCGCTGGGTAGAATCCAGGGTGAGGAAGGGAATCTGTCTCTGGTTTTCAAGCTGGCGCAAAGGGAGGCACTCAGGATACCATTTGAATTCTTGTTTGACGGGCAAGAGTATCTTGTGCTGAAGCATCCGGTATCGCGTTTTATCAGCGGCGTATCGGTCCCCAAGAGCTCGCTCCCCGAATTGCTCTCTCAAAGGCGGGAACGGGTTAACATTCTCTTGATTGCTTCCAATACAGAACCGCCGATTCCGGGAGTCGATGACGAGGTACGCGAGTTGAACACGTTGTTGCCGGAGCTGTTGTCCGAAAAAGGCATTGAATGTGAGGTCGTTTGCCTGCCAACTGAAGAGGCCACTTATGAGCGTGTGCGAAAAGAGCTGGGCAGGCGTCGTTATCACCTTTTGCATTATGCCGGTCATGGCGACCATAATCCGAAAATGGCGGAAGAAAGCGCAATTTATCTGTGGGAAAAGAAGCGGCGACAGGGTGACATCAAGCCGATTACCGCTGCCAGCCTGGGAACGCTGCTGCGAGGTTCAGAGCTGCGATTCGCCTATTTCAGTTGCTGTCTGGCGAGCGAGATTGCCGAGAGCGAACAGTTGCTCAGCGGCGACTTTCTCGGCATCGCAGAGGCGGCCATACTCGCAGGCGTGCCGGCGGTGCTGGGCTACCGGTGGCCCGTTTCTGACAAAGGCGCACGAATGATGGCAGCCACATTCTACAAATCGTTCTTGGAGTGCGAAAATTTGGGAGAAGCTCTTCTCGAGGCGCGGCGCGAGCTTGCCAGTGAGGACAAGAATGATCGAACCTGGATGTCGCCGGTGCTGATTAACCAAAAGTCTTGATTCATCGAGTCTGCCAACAACTCGGTGGCCACGCGCCTGCCTGGCGCAAGGGCACGGCAAGAATTGCCGAATTGTGCTCTAGTTCAAGTGGGGTTGTATTGGCAGCAGGCAATTTGATCCTGCAGTTCATCTGGCAAGGGCCGTTAGGCGGTTCAAGTCCGTTACATTCGAGCCATTCTGCCCTTGTGGCTGATGAAAAAAAATCGCATGTTGAATTCGAATTCGATGGGATTCGCCGGCGAAATCTGCGTTGAATATTGCGTCCGCGCCGCGATCCATTTTGTCCCGTAGCGTGCCAGATTCTACTCATGGAACGCCAGCAAACCGCCCAAACCACTTCTGCGCCTCCTCAGAGGAATTCAACGCTGGCTGTGAAGCCGGTGCCTCCCCAATCTACGTCCCTGCCGGCTTTTCTGGAGATGCAGCAAACCCTGGGCAACCAGGCGGTGCAACGGCTCTACCGTTCCGGCGTTTTGCAGGCTAAGCTGAAAGTCGGCGCGCCGGGGGATAAGTACGAGCAGGAAGCCGACCGCGTAGCCGATCAGGTGATGCGCATGCCGGAGCCGATCGTGCGCCGACAGGCGGCCGAAGAGGAAGAACCGGTTCAAGCCAAGCCACTGGCTGCGCAAATTACGCCGTTGGTGCAGCGCCAGCCTGCGGCTGAAGAGGAAGAGCCGATGCAGGCGGAATTTGAGAGTGGCGGCGAAGCCGCGATTCAGCGCCAAGCCTGGTTGACCGGGCACATGCCGGTTGTCCAGCGCGCAGTGCCGGTGGCAGTGCGCGAAGACGATGATAAGAAGAAAGTACAAACCAAGTCGCTGTTGCAGCGCCAAGAGGAAAATGAAGATGAATCAGCGCAGACAAAACCCTTGCTGCAACGCCAAGAGAAGGAAGAGGAAGAAAAACCTGTCCAAGCAAAACCCATCGTTGGTCTAACCGCGACTCTGCAGCGCCAGGAAGAAAAAGAAGATGAAACCGCGCAGACCAAGCCTTTGCTACAGCGGGAAGAAAAGAAGGAAGATGAAAAACCAGCTCAGGCAAAACACTTCGATGGATTAGCTGTAACTGTCCAGCGTCAGGATGAAAAGGAGGACGAGGCACAAACCTTCTCTTTGCAAAGGCAAAAAGAAGAGGACGAATCTGCGCAGGCCAAGTTTGCATCAACTGCTGGGCCGCAGTTGCAGCGCCAGGCGGAAAAAGAAGATGAAACCGCGCAACCGAAAGCCTTACTGCAACGGCAAGAAGAGAAAGAAGAAGGAAAGCCAGCTCAGGCGAAACGTGTCGATGGATTAGTTGCGACTCTGCAACGCCAAGAAGAAAAAAACGACGAGGCACAGACCTTTTCTTTGCAAAGACAAAAGGAGGAAGACGAATCTGCACAGGCCAAGTTTGCCTCAACCGCTGGGCCGCATTTGCAACGCCAGGAAGAAAAAGATGATGAAGCCGCTCAGACCAAGCCTTTGCTGCAACGGCAGGAGAAAACAGAAGAGGAAAAACCTGCCCAGGCAAAATTTGCTGCGGGCCTGAGCTATGCTCTCCAGCGCCAGGAAGAGAAGGAGGACGAGTCTGCGCAGGCCATGAAAGTGCAGCGGCGACAGATTCATCTCAGCCCGCCGGCCCTGCGAGCAAAGCCGGGCGGCAACGGTGAAATGCACGCCAGCAGCGCGGTCGAGGCACGTGTGTCACACTCTCGTGGCGGCGGCAGCGTGTTGCCAAACGACACACGAGCCTACATGGAACCTCGCTTCGGCGTGGATTTCAGTCAGGTACGCGTGCATACTGGCACCGACGCAGCTCAAATGAGCCAGGACCTAAACGCGCAAGCCTTCACCGTTGGCAGAGATATCTATTTTGGCAACGGCAAATACAATCCCCAAACCAGTGGCGGACAACAGCTCTTAGCGCATGAGTTGACGCACGTGGTGCAGCAAGGCGCTGCGCTGCGCGCCAAGCCCATCGCGGTCACGCCTGCGCCGCAAAAAATCCAGCGCTCGCCCGGCCCCATCGCCAATCTCCTGAACAAAGTCGCGCGGAACATCCCCGGCTACACGTTGATCACCGTCATCATCGGCAAGAACCCCATCACCGGCGAGGAAGTGCCCCGCACTGCCAAGAACTTTCTGGGCGGGTTCATGGGGTTGATACCGGGAGGCACGGTTCTATTCGACAATCTGAACAAATCCGGGGCCATTGACGAGGCGTTCAACTGGCTGCAGAAACAAGTTCAAGCATTGAACATCACCTGGGCGGGCATCAAAGCCTTGATTGCCGAGGCGTGGGACAAAGTTTCGATTTGGTACGGGATCGCGAAAAACCTCAAGATCATCAAGGATATCTTTGCGCCCACCGTGACCCGGGTTTTCAATTTTGTCAAATCCTTGGGCTCGAAGATACTGGAATTCATTTTCACGGGCGTGCTCAAAATGATCGGCGCGCCGGTGAAACAGATCATGGCGATTCTGAACAAGGGCAAGGAAGTCATCACCAAGATCATCAAGGATCCCATTGGTTTTGTCAAGAATCTCATCAAAGGACTGATTCAGGGGATTGGGCAGTTTGCCAAGAATGCGCTCAAGCACTTGAAGGCTGGCATTTCCGGCTGGCTATTCGGCGCGTTGTCTGCGGCCAACATTACGCTGCCCTCGAAGTTTGATCTCAAAGGCATCTTTCATTTGGTTCTGCAAATTCTTGGCGCCACCTACCAGGCCATCCGCGCGAGGGTGGTGAAAGCTTTAGGGCCAAAAGGCGAAGGCATTGTCTCCAAAGTTGAAAAAGCCGTGGAGTTTGTCAAGGAACTGGTGACAAAGGGGCCGATTGCTTTGTGGGAGCGGGTGAAGGATTCGCTGAGTAACCTCAAAGAAACGGTGTTTGGCGCCATTATCGATTGGGTGAAGAGTACGATCATCGGCAAAGCCATCGAGAAACTGATCAGCTTTTTCAACCCGGCCGGCGCGCTCATTCAAGCGGTGATTGCGATTTACAACACCGTGAAGTTTTTCATTGAACGGATCAATCAAATTCGCGAATTTGCCGCGTCGGTATTCAACTCCATTGCCGAGATTGCCAGCGGCAATCTTGGCAAAGCCGCGACTGCGGTGGAGAATGCCATTGCCAAATCCATTCCCGTGATCATCAGCTTCCTCGCCAGTTTGATCGGCCTGGGCGGCATCAGCAAGAAGATTCAAGAGATCATCAAAAAGATCCGCCAGCCGATTGACAAGGCGATTGGGAAGGTGGTCGGGTGGATTGTGGAGAAGGCGAAGAAGCTGTTTGGAAAGGGGAAGAAAAAAGGCGAAAAGGTTCATGGTCCAGAATTGCAGAAAGGATTAGCTGCTCTTGATGCAGTTACCGCACGCTATGCCAAAGATGGCGCTACCAAGGATGAGATTGAGGCCGGCATCAAGGCAGTTCGACGAAAATTTAAGGTATTCAAATCCATTGAGGTAATTGACAGAGGAGAGACTTGGGATTATGATTACGTTGCCAGTCCGGGAAAACGTAGGAAGGGAGCGCGGCAGAAAATTCAAAATGAGATTCAAGAACTCATTAAAAAGCTAGGAAAGCTAAAAGGCGGTGGCAAACTAATAAGTTTCTTGAAGAGTAAGAAGATCAAACCATGGTTTAAGCACGGTTTTATCTTTCAAGCTGAACGAGCTTTAGTTTATCAGACACAGGGCTTACTTTTAGCCATAGAAGTAAGATTTGAAGACCCAGTGAAAGGAAAGGTGTCTTTCTTTGACTTATTGAGTTTTGCATAAATAATAGGAATATCAGATCTCCCATGGAAGATCTGACGCTTTGATGCACGCCCTAAGAAGTCTTTGTGATTGGAATAGTCTTTTGTTTGAGTTGGTAA
>JAKLJX010000019.1 GCA_023150945.1 bacterium
TGTAGGCCTTTAAATTGTGCATGTCTACAAGATAACACAAAATATTTAATTGTAAAGCTTATTTTTTAACAAACCCTAATGCTTTTTCAACATCCTGCGTCACCTGCTTGGTGTTGGCCCACGGAAATTTCTCAACCACCAGAATTAGAGAGGCCTCGTCATTGACAAAGGCGTCTCCGATAAGCGGCTGGTGATCTTCAATGACAGTGGCAATATCGCCAAGACGCTTCGACGGAGTGCCTTCGATAGGCACTTTGGCCAGATCTTCCGCCGTTTGAATGGGCAGGATATGTCTGATGCCAAGTCTTTGATTGGGCGTGTCAATCCAGCCGCCCGTGCCCGGCGTCGAGGCTTCCAAAAAGGTCAAAGGGGAGGCCCACAACGAATTGCCGGCAGTGGTGATGACTTGCATCAGGCTTACGCCTTCAGCGCGCAGTTTTTCCGGGTCTACCTGCACTTGCAACTGCCGCTCGCGCTCGCCCCAAATAGAGACATTGGCCACACCAGACAAGCCCATCAGCCGCGGCGTAATCGTCCAGCGGGCGAGCACTGACAAATCGATCAGAGAATGTTTGCTCGAGGTCACGCCAATTTCCATGCAGCGGCCGGCCGAGGCAACGGGGTTGACCATGGCCGGCGGCTTCGAAACTTGCGGCAGGGCAAAGATTTCTGTCATACGCTCCTGCGCGACTTGCCGGGCCTTCATAATATCGGTTCCTCGCTCAAAGATGAGGGTGACCGACGACAACCCGGGAATCGACACAGAACGGATCTCCTCCGCCCAGGGCGTGCCATTCATCATATCCGCCTCAAACGGCGTGGTGATCATGGCCTCCACCTCTTGGGCCGAAAGCCCGAGGGCTTCTGCTTGAATTTCAACATACGGCCGCGTGAACTCCGGCAGAGCATCCACCGGCATTTTGCGCAGTTGCGTGAAGCCGAAAACCATCAGCAACGCCGCAATTGCAGTCATCACGAGTCGAAGCCGCATGCTCGACCCAACGATCCAACGCATCATTGCAGACCTCCCTTGGTTTGGTGACACTACTTGGTCTTTTCCAAATTCATTCTGGTATCATATCTTTTTGGCCTGGTCAATACTTTCGCCATTTCAGGCTCACTTCAGCTTCAGCACGTATTGTTATATGGCAGAGTGTTTGAACCCCTCTCCAAACAGAAAAAAGGATGCCCGCCTCCTTTAGAATTGGTCTGAAGGAGTCTTCCCTCCTCGTGAGCAATATGCTGCCTTATTTGTGTGCGAGAGAGCTTGGCCCTTCCCCGTCATCTACGAAGAGGGCCGTGCCAGTTGACGCATTCCTCCCCTCAAGAATCTGATGCAAAGCAGTAGCTGCGTTGCCGGGCTTGCCGGTGAGGCGAGCCTTGTTCTGTGCGCCGTTTTCTCCGCGCCGGGTTTTTTGCCCAATCGCAAGCACACCCGGCGCGGAGGAGAATCCCTGCGAACGGCCACGCGACGTGAGGGATCACACAAGTGCGGAACGGCCTCAAGCTCGGGGAGCTGAGCAGCTTTGCGGCGCTCTGCCAATTCCCTTCAATACGCCTGCCGGATTTCCCTCTCCGTCACTGCGAAACCGGCGTCGCGCTCGAGGCTTGCTCCAGCGCCGGCGTGTGCGCATACACGTTCTTGCTGACTTCGTAGGCGTGCTTCTCCAGCTTGAGTGCCGCCGCGCGCACTTCGGCCATAGCTTTGGCGTCAAGCTGCTCGAGCTTGGTCAGCTCCAGCGTCTCTTTCGTCTTTTCGCCGGCGCCACGCCAGCCGACTTTCACATTGCCCACGCCGGGCGCGTAGTATTTGAGCTGCTGCGCCTCCGGCTCTGCGGCGCTGGTCTCAGCGATCACCAGAACGTCTTTGTATTGGCCCGCGGGAACAGCAGCTTCCACGCCCAACTGATCCACCTGTCCGCGATCGGTCCAATCCACCGCCGGGCCCCAGCCTTGCGAATAGCTGGGCGTGCCGGTCGCCGGTTTGGCCTTCATCATGATGCCGGCGCGCGCCTCCTCCAGACCGTGAATCCACGTCGGCGCGTCGATGAATTTCCCCTCGTCGTATTCTTCGGGATATTCCCCCATGCGCCAGACATTGCCGTCATTGTCTTGCGCAAAGAAAGCCAGCTCGGCCTCCACCAGCTCGCCGTCGCTGTAGTCCAAATCCCAAGTTACCAATGAGCGAATGCCGCCAATCACCTTGGTCAAGTCGGTGACGTTGATGACGACCTTGTGCGGCACGACCGTGCCGTCATCTTCCACTGTGCTGCCTTCATAAGTGTAGCGCGTTCCCGGCTTCATCGGCATGTAGGTGTTGTCGATCTGGGCCGGATTGCCGAAGTTGTTGGGATCGAAATCCTCCCACTTTTTTTCAGCGGTCTGGCCGGCGGCCATGCTCTCGATCTTGCTCGCGGCCTGCTTTTCAGCCTTGTTTTCCTGCGCTTTGACGCAGCCCATGGACAACTCGAGGCAAGCCAAGGCGACAAAGATCACCGCCAAAGGTGAAGCGATCGCCAACGCACGAGGGATTGTATTGCGGCATGTTGCTTTCATGAGGTCAAGCTCCTCCGATGTACGAAGTTTTTGATGATCGTTTGTAGTCATGCCTTAAAAGCCCGCAGTTTCGCCTTCAGGCGTGAAACGTTGGCATCGGCACCAAAGTGCTTGTTTGATTGAAGCATTCTCTCCCTTCCAACGCCCAACGCCTGAAGGCGCTACTACGAACTAGAACCGCCAGGCATATTGAATCTTCACCGGCAGCTCGTTGGAGACGAATTCCCAGCGGTTGTCGCTGGCTCGCCGGATCAAGTTGTGGTTGTAAACCAGAAAGAGATCGCCGAGCGGGTCGAAGGTCCAACGCAGTTTGTTGTTGGAGCCCAGCTCGCGGCTCTGGGTATCGTACTGCGTCAGGCTGCTGAATTGCAGATTCGGCGAAAAATTCAGTTGAAAACGCAGGCCAAAAAGTTCCTCGGTGAAGTCGGTCTCGGTCAATTCCTCCTCTTCCACGTCGATGGCAATTGCCTTGCCGGTATTGCGCTCGCCGGAGAATTCCAGAGTGAGAAAAGCCGAGGGTTTCACCACCAGTTTGCCTTCGATCGTGTTGAGATTGCCGTTGTAGTAATCGCCGCCTTCCCAGCGGATTTGCGCGTTGAGCATGCGTTTCTGCGCGGTGCTGGCTTCCAGGAAATAGCGGGTCCATTCGTAGGAGCCAGTGGGAATGTCCACGTCCGCGGCCAGCTCGAACACCTCCGGCGGCCGGTCGCCATGTCGCAACAAACCGGCCTGTGCGCGATCACCGCTTTCAAACAGCCAATCCAGCGGTTTGACCAGCAGCTCATAACTTTCCCAATCGGAATTGTTCCAAGTGTTGAACAGCCGGAAGGAGAATTCATGCGTCATCTGGCGGACCAGGGACCAGTTCGGCCGCGGCTTGTAGTCGCCGGTGAAATCCCACAAATGAATATTCCGGCGCGGCACGAAACCCAGCGAGGGATCGAATCCTGGCCCGATGCGAATGGAGGTGAAATTGACGTCGAACAAGTCGTTGGGATAGTCGAGGCGCAGGCCATAAGCGGACTTGTCGCCTGCCAAATCTTCACGATTGTTGAACAGCCCCCAGACGCCGATCAACAGCGTCTTTTCATCCATGAAGTTTGAAGTGCGGTAGGTGAAGTCCACGCCCGCCGACCAACTGTCGGCACGGCCCTGTTGATCACCGAAGGTGGCGAGCAGGCCCAGGGAAGATTCTTCCAGCACATTTTGCCTGATCCGCAGGGCGCCCATCGTCGCCTGTTCGACGGCGATGGTGGAATCCTCGGTCACGGCAAATTCCTCAACTTTCCGGGTGTTGGCGACCAACGCGCCCAAATTGGTGTTGCCGGCCCGACCGTTGATTTTGCCGCCGGCGTTGATGGGGATCGGCGATTGATCGGCTTCAGCGCTACCGAACAGGCCGATCCGGCGGCTGAAGAACGGCAGGATCGTATCTTCGTCCAGGCCGATGCCGAACTCGAAAATATCCGCGCCCTCCAGAAAAAAGCTGCGCTTTTCCGGGAAATAGACCGGAAAGCGGCTCAGGTTGATCTGACGGACATCCACTTCCGTCTCGGCAAAATCGGTGTTGACCGTCAGCGCCGAGGAAAGGTTCGGCCCCAGCTTTTGGGTGAGGTCGAGACTGAAGTCGCCGTCATATTCCGCCTCGGCGCCAGGCTCGGGCTTGCGTGTTCTGCCGACAACTGCAGGGCGAACGCTCAAACCGACGCCGAGATCGAACTTGGGCAAATCCGTCAGGATGCCGGCACGACTCGTTTGTTCGACTTCAAAGTCGCGCTTGGCGCTGGCCCAGCGGCTGGTTTCCTGCAAACGCTGCACGCGGCGTTGCACGTTGAAGCCCCATTCCGTCAGATCTTTTTTGAAACTGAGGCTTTTGATTGGAATCCGAATTTCGGCAGTCCAGCCGGCCTCATCGCGCGAGGTTTTGGCCTCCCAGATCGTGTCCCAGGCGCCATTGACATCCTCACCCTGCTCGATCACCAAACCTTCCGACCGCGCCCCGACCGGATTCACCGAAAAAACATAGCCGGAGCGGCCGTCCAGAAAAGTGTCGAGCACGATGGCGAGGTGGTCTTCCTGATATTCATCTTCAAACGCGACATCGCGCGATTTGGAGAAAGCGACAATGCCATTCGGCTCGCTATCATAGCAGCGGATGCCGACCACGATCTCCTGCGGGCTGGCCAACACCTTGACGACGGTACGGCCTTCGGGAACGCCGCCTTCCTCGGGTTCGATGGTGACGAGATTGGAAATGCCGTCGGTACCCTCCCCCCAAGCCGGGTCGCTCATTGTGCCATCGAAATTGAAATCAGGCGGCAGTACCCCGGCGCGCAACGTGGGCCGGATGCCGGCCACCGGCGCTTCTTCGCCTTCGGCAGCAGGGGCGGGGATGAATTCCTGCGCGCCGACGAATTGCAGGCTTTCAGGTTCGAAGCTAATCCAGCGAAACAGCGAAACTTTGTAGGTGCGGCCGGCGACGAGCGGGTTCGCCATCTCTTCCAATTGCTCTTCCAACGTGCCGGGAGGATAGACGCCGTAGCGAATCGGAGAATGATAAGTGTTGGTTCCTTCCGTCTCCGTGCCCCACATTTCCTGGTCACCCTCTTCCACGATCAGACGGCCGATGCCGCTGTCCGGCGTCCAAGAGAAGCTGGGGGCCATGCCGGTGCTCACTGAGACCGTGACCATTGCCTCTGCAGTTTGGGCCGGCGCCTGGCTCGCGAGCGACAGCAGCAAGGCTAGGGCGGTAACGAACCAAACAGACCATGGCGATTTCATGTTCAAACCTCCGGCTCTATGGGGAGCAGCAAATTCTGTTTGAAATAGCCGTTCGCCTCATCGGCGCCATATTCGAGTAGCCGGTTTCGCACCCTGTGCCCCCGAGGCGAGGGGGCAATCATTGGCTGCCGGAAGAATGCCTGCCGTGACCCGCGACCGGACGGTTAGACTTTTGAGAGTGAAATCGTTGTTCCAGGAGCAACAGTTCCCTCCCGCCGATCGAAACAATCCCACCGATAGCGAGCATTTTCATCTGCTCGGTTGTTTCCAACTGTTGGCAAGTTCCTTTGGGTTGCGGTTTATCTGCCTCGAGTCTGTGTTGTTCGGTTGAGCGAGGGGAAATGAAAGCACCCTGGTCAAGCAATCACGCCTTCTTCGCGTCTTTTCCCGCCTTGAGTTGGTAGAGTGCCTGGTCTCCTTCTCCGACTTTTTGCAGGAGGCCGGCGCCGGTCAAATGGCGCAGCACGTTGGCCAGCATTTCGACCTCGAACCTCACCTGCTGGCGCATGATCCACCACTCCGCAATTCCCTCGAGGGTGTCGGAAGCGTTGGGGTGCTCGGCAAAGTATTCCAGAATCGCCTCTGTGATTTCTTGTTCGCGCAGGCGACTCTCCTGCTTGGGTTTTGGTTTTCGTTGCATCGCTCATCCGCTCTGTCCCTCAGTATCGAAATGGCAGGCTGCTGGCGCACGGAAAAACTGTCCCGAGAATTCCCCAATAGTGTGCAACTCTCCAGCCAGTTTTTTCTGCGGGCAGCCGCGGTGAAATTTCAATGTTTTAGGAAAGATGGGGAGAGGGGGAGAGGAGGCCAGTGGGGCATGCCGCACCCGGAGTGCGGCATGTACAACTCGGGATAAGTCGTTTTCGCGCAGTGGCTAAGCGAAGTGGGTCAGATTTCACCCAGCAAAGCCGAGAATCTCACCCAGAATCTGCGCCAGGAGTATCCAGTTGAGCAATTTGGTGTTGGAGAAAGTGAAGCCTTTGGGGTCAATGTGATACTTCTTCAGCAGCTTGCCAAAGTCGCGACGTTCTTTACCGGCAGCGAGGGCTGCCCGGCTCACGTTCCCATGATACTCCGCCATTAGGCGCAGGAGGTAGTCCTTTTCGAACGCTTCGATGACTCTCTGCTTCTTGGTCTTGAAGGAGCACTCTTCCGTTGAGACGACCGTGGGGACATCGTGGCGGCGCAGGCTCAGGACCGGAACGCCCAAGTCGTCGATCTGAATCTCAGTGCTGCTGCAAAAATGAACGGCACTGATGATGGCGTTTTCGAGTTCTCTGACGTTTCCCGGCCAGTCATACGTGGCCAGGGCCATCTGAGCGGCGGCGGACAGGCGCGGCATTTCCCGGCCAGGGGGCGTGTGCTTCTGCAGGAAATGGTGGGTGAGCAGGGGGAGATCTTCCTTGCGCTCGCGCAGCGGCGGCATGTGGATGGAAAGGACGCGCAGGCGATAGTACAAGTCGGCGCGGAAAACGCCGGCGGCGATCATGTCTGCCAGCGGCGTGTTGGTCGCCGCCACGACACGCACGTCAACGTGTTGCTCGCGCGTCGATCCCAGCGCCCGGAATTTTTTCTCCTCCAGCACGCGCAAGAGCGAGACTTGCGCTTTGGCGGAAAGCGCTTCGATCTCATCGAGAAAGAGCGTGCCTTTGTCTGCCTCTGCCAGCAGGCCACGGCTGGGCGTTCGCGCATCAGTGAAGGCGCCGCGCTCATGGCCGAAAAGCTCGTTTTCCAGGAGCATATCGGGAAGCGAGCCACAGTGCACCGGCACGAACGGAAACGTCACCCTGGGGCTCAGGTAATGGATTGCCCGTGCCACCAACTCCTTCCCGGTGCCGGTTTCACCTGAAATCAGCACGGTCGCGTCACTGTTGGCCACCTCCGGCAGATGCCGGATCGCTTCCACATAGGCCGGCGCTTCGCCGACGAGTTTCGCGAGCGCTTGCGTGCTGCGGAGGCGTTCAATTAAGCCGTGCATCAGGCCTCCTGATGAAGAGATGTTAACAGAGTCCGTCCGAGATTGGCGGCTTGAGACAGGCTGGGGGGGATATCACATATCTTTCGCGCAAGGGCTGTCCATAGAAATCCGGAAACAACGCCTGTAACTAAGCCGCCAAGCTGAATCTTGGCTGAACGAATCGGGAGAAACTTGCCAACAGCCGTCGCCGAGTGCCACAAGTTGCGGTTTGCGCTGGCCGCGGCGGCTGGCTGGTGAGATTTCGGCCCGGGCGAAGGGCACGGAAACGAATTGCGCGTCCGTTTCTTCCTACCGGTCCTGGGTCAGGCGGGCAGTATAACCTGCACAGTTGTGCCCTTGCCCACGGCGCTCTCGAGTTTGATCTCTCCGTCATGGGCAACAGCAATCCACCGGCAGATGGCCAGCCCGAGGCCGCTGCCGCCGGTGGCGCTGGAGCGCGATTTGTCCACTCGATAGAAGCGGTCGAAAACGTGCGGCAAATCCTGTGGCGAGATGCCCTCGCCGGTGTCGCGAATGGTGAAAACCGCAGCGGCCGGCGTGTGGTGCAGCGCCAGCTCGATCTTGCCCTGGGGCGTGTATTTCACTGCGTTGTCGCACAGGTTCATGAGCATGCGGCGGATGAGCAACTCATCGCCATGAATTTCCACCACCGAACACGGCTGCAGATGCACCGTCACTGCACTGCCCTCGGTGAGAACTTGCACGTCTTCAAAAACTTCCCGGACGGCGACATCCAGCCGAAAGCGTGTCTTCTTGACGGGATATTCGCCGGAATCGGAGCGCGCCAGCAAGAGCAGGTTATCCACGATCCGGCCCACGCTGATGACGCGATCCAGCATTTTTTGCAGAAATGCCCCCGGGTCCTCCTTGCCTCTGAGGTTCTGGCACGCCAGTTCCAAGTCGCCGCGCAGAATCGCGATCGGGGTGCGCAGCTCGTGCGCGGCATCCTGGGTAAATTGCTGCAGCCGCTTCACTCCTTGTTCCACGCGTGCAATCATGCGGTTGAGGGTGGCGATCAGCGCGCCAAACTCGTCTTTGCCCGTGTAGGGCTGCAGCCGCTCCCTCAGGTTGGCCACGGTGATGGACTCCGCCGCTTGTGCTGCCGCCATCACCGGCCGCATCGCCAACTTGGCGAGCAGCCAGCCGCCGCCGACGGTCAGCAGCAGCGCCAGGGGCAACACCCATGCAAGCAACTTGCTGACTTCGAAAGCGACGCGGAAGATGGTGTCGTTTTCTGCGCCGACCGCCACTGACCCCCAGTGCCGGTGAAAAACCCGTACGCGATAGCGGTGGCCGCCGATCGGCACGTCACAGCTGCCGGCCTGGCGTGCGAGCAGATCCGCCGGCAGCAGCGCGCAAATGTTGGGGAGACCGCCGCTGAAGAACTGCGCTTCGCCCTCGCGCTCGATGCGCAGGCAGGCAAACTGGCTCTTCAGGCCGTAACGTTCCTCCAGATCCTCGGGCAGCTCGGCGAACAGGCTGTCGGTTTTGCCGTTGGTCAAGGACAGCAACGGCAGAAAATCGGTTTCGAACAAAGCCGTGATCCAGGTTTCCTCCACACCCAATGCTCGTTGCGCTTCGTCGCTGAGCTGTTGATAAAGTTCCAGCGCCAGCGCGCCGAGCACGAGCAGCAGAACGAGAAGGAAGCTGAGCGCATACCAGATGGTCAGCCGGGCTCGAATGGTCAACATGCGCCGTCTGGCTCCCGCATGACATAGCCGCTGTAGCGAATGGTGTGGATCAGGCGCGGCCGGCCGTCCTGCTCGAGTTTGTTGCGCAGGCGCCGGATGTAAACTTCGATCAGGTTGAGATCGCTGTCGAAATGATAATCCCAGACGTGCTCGGCAATCATGCCCTTGGTCAACACCATGCCTCTGTGATGCAGGAAATATTCGAGGATGGCGTATTCGCGCGAGGTCAACGCGATGGCGGTGTCCTGCCAATGGACCTCGTGGGTGGCCGTGTTCAAGCGCAATTCGCCCAGGGTCAGCTCGCAAGATTTGGGGTGCGCTTGCCGCCGCAACAAGGCGCGCGCCCGCGCGCGCAGTTCCACCACGGCAAAGGGCTTGCCGAGATAGTCGTCCGCGCCGCTATCCAGGCCGTTGACCCGATCCATGATGCCGTCGCGGGCCGTGAGCAGCAGCACCGGCGTTTGCACGCTGTGCGCCCGCAATGCTTTCAGCACGGCCAGGCCGTCTTTCCTGGGCAGCAGAACGTCGAGAATGATCAAGTCATAACATCCCGACAGCGCCATGTCCTCGCCCTGCTCGCCGTGGTAGGCGATGTCGACGGCATGGAAGTCTGCCGTCATCGCGCGACGCACCACTTCCACCATTTCTTTTTCATCTTCGATAACGAGAATACGCATGGCCGTCTTGCCGTAGGAGTTTCATCAATCTGCTGAGTTTCAGGTCCAGGTACTGCTGGTGGCGCGGCAGGCCGCTTTGCCCAAAAGCATTCTCGGGCGTAAATAAACACGTACGCCTCAATTGCAAATAGAAGTCAAAGATGCCAAGCTCGCAGGTGCCTTCTTTTGAGCAACGTGAGAATTCTAAACAGGTCCAAAGATTTCAGACCGAAGTCTGAGAAATGAGGAAGGAGTTTTCGCGCAATGGGCTTTCATGGCTGGTCGCGGTCGACTGATTGCCGAAACAGACGCGCGATTAGGTAACTAACTCTTCGGAATAAAGCAAGAAGTTTTTGTAATATTATTCGTTTCTTTATGATTCCTCGCAGGATTGTTGCTACAATCAATTGCGCAGAATCTATTGCCGCAAGAGCTGAGTGGGCGTCACCGCTCCGGCCGGAATGGGTATCAATCCTCTCTCCCCGGGGGACATATCTGGTGGGCAAAAATCTCTGCGCAGTCAATCAGGATTCCATCATTGCAACAGGAGGTTCCCATGAAAGCTGCAAGGCCTGCGAGTTTGATCGCCTGCCTGCTCGTGCTGGCGCTGGCCGGGTGTCAAAAACATGGACAGAATGCCGCGGATCAAACCGCCGACGGCACGGCGGCGCAACCCGAGAGCGCACTTGCCATGAGCAGCAGCGCGGCAATTATGCTCGCCGACAATGAGGGCGCGGATTACACCCCGAAGATCGACGCCGCCAATTTCGTCGACACCATCGACCATCCTTTTCTCACGCTTGCGCCGGGAAGGGTTTGGATTTATGAAGGCAAAAACGAGGATGGCGGGACGGAAAGAGTCGAAATCGAAGTCACGAATGAGAAGAAGACAATCCTGGGTGTCGCCACCACCGTGGTGCGGGAGCGCGAGTGGGAGAATGGCGAACTGGTGGAGGACACCTATGATTGGTTTGCCCAGGACATACAGGGCAACGTCTGGTACTTTGGTGAGGATTCCAAAGAAATAGAAAACGGCGAGGTGGCGAGCACTGCCGGCTCGTGGGAGGCGGGCGTCAACGGCGCCAAACCCGGACTCGTCATGAAAGCCCAGCCGCAGCCCGGCGACCGTTATCGCCAGGAGTTTCTCAAAGGTGAGGCGGAAGACATGGGCGAGGTGCTCAGCCTGGATGATTCGGTGACCATTGGTTTGGGAACGTTTTCCGGCTGTCTCTGCATCAAAGACTGGTCGCCGCTGGAGCCGGAAGTGGTCGAGCACAAATTCTACTCGCGCGCGGTTGGCAATCTCATCCTGGAAAAGAAGGTGGCCGGCGAGACCGGCCGGATGGAATTACGTGAGATGAAATTCGCCGCAGCAGCGCAATAAGCGACTGCAACGCAGCGCGTTTCAGCAGGCACTGAGCTTGCAGCACTCCCTGCCGGGCAGCGGCGTACTCGTGCGCTGCGCCGCCGCCCGGCGGAAGCGCCAGTCACCACCAAAGCCCGCCATCGGCATATTCCCACAGCAGAAAGCCCATGAGGCGATAATCAAAAGGGCGTGCGCGGCTCAGCGGAAGCTGACTGCCGAATGAAAAGGCAACGTGGCCGCGGCGCACCAGGCCGAGATACAGTTGCGGCGTGAGGAACCACTCGGTTTTGCCGGTCTTGGGCACGGTGAGGCCATTGAGCTCGAGCATGGGAAACAGCCCTTTTTTCTCACGCGTGAGCGGCAGGGTGAAGGCAAGATCGTAGCGCAGCTCGCGGTCTCCTGCGCCGGCCTGCAAAGGCGTTTCGTACTTCACGCTGGCTTGCAGATAGAAAGCGGCGAAACCCTTGGCCGCGGCCAGATAAGGCACGAGCTTCCACGCGCCGTTGCCCACGCCGAGGCCGAGATCGGCCGTGGGCAAGCCCGTCTCCAGCCCGCCGCTGAGGATAAACCGCGCAGCGGCATGCTGCGCGAGTACGTATTTCGCGCTCATTTCAACGTCACCGAGGCCGCGCCTTGCCGGCGAGCCGGATTCATGGGCAAAGGGCACGGCAATCTCCCACTGGCCTCGTTTGCCCCAGCGTCGTTCATAGACAAAGCGCGTGGCCGCGGCCTCGCTTTTTCCGCTTGTGAAGCTGGGCAGCAGAAGCGCTTCGTTTTCGGGAAAGGCTTTGGCGGTGATTTGCGGCCGCCGGAAGTTCAGCTCGCCGGCCGGCCAGCCATTCTCGGTGCAAAACGTTTTCAGGTAGGTGACGATGGTGTCGATTTGCGCCGGCGTCAACACCTCGCCGTAGGCGGGCATGCTCATGGAGAGACCGCGTGCTCCGCCGCCGCGCGCAATGACGGCGGCCCAGTCACGGTGCGGCTCGCGCGAGTTGAAACTGCAATCACTCAGATCCGGCGGGGGCGGGTCGAGCGTGAGGCCTGCGACGCGGCCCCTGCCATCCATGCCGTGACAGCTTGCGCAGCCGGCGTAATCTTCATACATGAATTTGCCGCGGGCATAAACCGCGGTGTGCTCCTCCTGCGACCAGCCGGCACTGGCGGTTCCGGCCAACGCGAACACCAACAGTCTGCTTTTCACGCCAAATCTGCCTCCCTTGCGGCCGCGACCGCAAACCCCGCTGGCTGCGATCGGCGCCGTCTCAGAATCTGTAACCAATGTTCAAATGCGCCAAAAAAGGATGACGGCTGCTGCGCATGATTGTCAATTCGATCGGGCCCAGGATCGTGGGTGCGCCCACCATCAGGCCCGCGCCGGTGTGAAAGCGCCGGCGATTCAAGTTCCACTCCCACACTGGCGTAACGCCGCCGATATTCCACCGCACCGACAAATAGCGGTTCGTCATGAACTCATATTGTCCGCCCAGTTGCAGGGCTTGCAGGTTGCGGTCGGACAGCTCTTGCGGCCGGTAACCCCAAAACGAGCTGGCTCCGCCGAGGAAGAAGTAATCATGCAAGGGCGGATCACCTTCGCTGACGCTGCCAAGCTGCACGCGATTGAGCAACGTCAGCCGCCGGGTGACCGGGTAAAAACCCTGCCAGTCAACCGCATGGCGAAAGTAGCGCAATTCCCGGCCCGGTTGATTGTAGCCTGCTGCGCTCTGCAGCCGCAAAGAATGCCCGCGCGTGGGGAATACCGCGCGCTCGAGCGAGTCGAACCAAAACAGGCCGAAGATCGAAATGATGCTGGCGTCGCGCTCGGGAAAGAGCGGCACGGCAACTTCAGGAGTGAAGTGGCTGGACTCCACCCGGAAGCCTACCCCGGTGACCAGCACGTTCGAAAAGAAACTGCCCAGCATGGCTTCTGCAAAGGTCATGCGCTGGCGGTAACGCGCGACGGTGCGGCTGCCCGAGAATATGTCCAACGAGGTGCGGGCATAATTGAGGCGCTGCCGCAAACCCAGATGGGAACGCAGACCCAAGTGCAAGTAGTATTGGGCATCAACTTCGAATTGATCGCCCAACCGCAGATCAAAATTCAGCGAGGAGCCATGCTCGGCGCGGTTGCGGAAAACGGTGCCGAGCAGCAGCGCCGCCTTGGTACTGCTGTCGTAGCGTAAGCCCAGGCGAAAGAGATCGGCGGATTTCTCGATGACGTCGATGATCAGCCGCATGCCGTCCTCGCGCGGCTCGAAGCGATAGGTCACCCGTTCGAAGAATTGGGAGCGGTAGACGCGGTTGATGGCCCGTTCGACTTGCGTGGCCGTGACCCACACGGGCGGCCGCAAACCGAATTCGGCCATCACCAGGCGGTGGGAAACCTGGCGCAGCCCACGCACGGTCAATTCGCTCACGTAGATCGAATCCGCCGGCGGCAGGGGCTGGCGCGGCGCGGGCTGGCCGAAGGCAGCCAGCGAATCCACCAGTGCGCGCAGCCGGGGCAGCACGCGGCGGGCTGCCACCTCACCGCGGTGGATCAGCGTGTCGGCGCGGTCGAAGCTGGCAGCGCCCAGGCCGGTGAGATCGGGAATGATGAGCACGTTGCACTGCTCGCGCTCGCGCGCATTGATTTCCGCGCCGCGAAAGCTGATGGCCTGATCGATGATGCTGAACACCGAGGTGAGCTTGTCCGCAGTTGCCAGCGGCGCGCCGACATCGACGCCGATCACCACACCGGCGCCCAACTGCCGCACTTCGGTCACGGGAAAATTCCGCACCAACATGCCGTCAACCAGCAGCCGGTGGTCGCGATTGACCGGCGTGAAAATGGTGGGAATGGCCATGCTGGCGCGCATCGCCTCCGGCAGATAGCCGTGGCCCAGCGTCACAGCCTCACCGGTTTCGAGATCGGTCGCGACGCAGACAAAGGGAGTGGGAAACTGTTTGAAGTCGGCGAGGGCACCTACGCGCCAGGTCAGACGCGCGAGCAGCGCCGTCACTTTTTGGCCGGTGATCAGACCGGCGGGCAATTGCACGTTGCGTTCGCGAATTGGGAAGGTGCCGAGGTAGCGGCCGTCCCACGGCTTTTCTTTCATCGGCAAATCACGCCGGGTGATGGCATCGTTGAAAAGGCCGGACCAGTTTTCGTTGCGCGCCAGCGCCGCCAGCGAGTCCGGCGGGTAGCCGATGGCATACAAACCGCCGATGATGCTGCCCATGCTGGTGCCGGCGATGCAATCCACCGCCAGCCCGGCTTCTTCCAGCACCTTCAACACGCCGATGTGAGCAAAACCCTTGGCCCCGCCGCCGCTCAACGCCAAGCCGACTTGTGGGCGCGGTTGCCCGGCTTGCGCCGCAGCCGGAGGCGCCGCGATCAGGCAGACGGCCAAACCGCACAGGAACCAGAACCAGAACTTCACTCGCATCCGATTGTGCCTGAAATGGGAACGCAGATGAACCCAGCAACTCCGGCAGCGCGTCATGCAGGTGCCGCCTCGTTGCTGTGCAGATCTGCGTTCGGTGATAGAGTCGCAACTGCCGTTCGCCGCGCGGGCCTTGCGCAGGCCGGACCCGCATGGCAAGGCAGCCGTGAGGCGCTTACCCTTTCTTGCCCTTCTCCTTCTTGCTCTTGCGCTTCAAATCCTGGCGGTGGGCGCGTTCATACGTCTGAATGTCAACAAAGCGCCCCTTGGCGTCCCGCACGGCATAGAGCTTCTTGCCGGCGACGCTGCGATGCGTAGTTCGTTTCAACTTGCGGGGCATGTTCAACTCCTTGCTTGAATGGTGAGTATGTTGAAGACGGGCGGCTGGGCTCATTGCCCGCAGGCCCGGCGAATTGTGTTTCCGGTGCAGAAGCGATGACTCACGATCCGTCAAGACCCGGCCGCAAGAGCTTCATTCCTCGCATAGAAAGTTTTGATTGATCCAGCCCGCCAGCTCGCCATACCGGATGGGCACCCATACGCTGCCGCCCGCGGTCACTCCGGTGCCGGTTACACGCACACCGGCGGCTGTAGCAGGCAACGTACCTGCAATCGGCGCCGCCGCGCCCGCGGCCACGCGCACGTTCAAAACGTCATCGCTTGCCACATTGAAAACGCGATAAGTCGCAGCCGGCTTCAACACGCGTGTTGCTGCCGGAGCTTTTGTTCCGGTTTTGATTTCCACCTGCACCCAGCCGGGGGCAGGCGTGCCGGCCGGTGCTTCGGCGCCGCTGGAGTTGATGCGATAGTAGTAGACGTACTTGCCGTCCGCCGACCATTCGGCTGCGGTTTGCAGGATGAAATCCCACCGCGCAGTGAATTTGCGCTTACCGCTGCCGTCGGCCGCGAAAAGAAATCCGACATTGTCATTGCATTCATAGCCGCAGCCGATCACCAGGAAATAGTCTTGCGCCGGAGAATAGCGCACTTGGTGAATGGAGAGAAAGCCGTCCTTCCCGGCCTCCAGCAAGACCTGCTCTCCCAAGGTGAGTTTGGTGTAGTCGGCACTGATCACGGCTTTCAGTGCCGGGCGTTGTGGCGCCGGCGGCGCGGGAGGGTGCGCGGGCGTGTTTTGACGCGGAGAACAGGCGCAGAGAACTGCCATCACAATCCATCCGGCGTTTCGCAGCATTTCCGTCTCCTCAGCGGGATGAATCAAGCTGGTCGGGTCAGGCTGAATCACATTTTTTGCGGTGCGTGTTCCGCAGTTTCTTTTGCGCGCCGGGGCGCACTCGCGATGGCCATCCTGTCCTACGGGGCCGGCAACAACTCACTGATCAACGTTTCGACAGCGGCAGGCCGTTTGCCGGCGATTCCGGCTTCCGCATAGCTGTGGGCTTGCTCGTTGACCATCAACCACACATTGATGCGGCCGCTCGCCATCTCCACCCAAAAGGCCGCGGCCTCGGCGCCGCCGCTGTGCGGTTTGTTGCCCGTGACATAGATGATGTCACCCTCGGCCGTGACGGGGCCGGCGACTTGCATGTTTTCCACAAAATCGGGAAAGCGATCGCCCAGCAGCGCGGTGAGCCGTTCATGCAGCGGCGAGGTTTCCCAGAGCCGGACTTCCGTCGGATATTTGCCCACCAGGCTGCGCAGATGAGCGAGCGAGGCGGGCGCAACCTGCGACGACGGCCGGCGCTCCGGTGGAGGCTGTTCCGCTGTGCAGGCCGGGAGACTCAGCAGGAAAAGCGCTGCAAGAATCCTGGCTGGCGGCATCATGAAACCCAGGTGCAGAGGTGAAGAAGCATCGCTCGCTTGGCAGACAACTCGAAATGCGCGCCCGAGTGTTGTTTCTCAAGCGGCATTGCCTTCAAAATAATATGAATTCATTGTGATGCAACCCTTTTGTCATATTCTCAGGGTGAGCGAGTACTCTGGCCCCCTCCCGATTGCATTGCTGCTTTGCAGAAGTTGAATTCGAAAAGCAAGGCGCATTGCCTCATATTTGTGCGGCAATGATCACCACTGGCCTGCAGAAAAAAATGCGCAGAGCCGTCTGCCCGAGTCCAACCGCGAATCGTGATTCGCGTGGAGGAGCAGACTACTCTGCGCATGTCGATTTCCACCAACCGGTTTGTGCTCGCGCCGGCGCAGCGGCCAGGTTCACCGGCTGCCCCGCGTTCAGGTGCCGCTGGTCTCGCTGTGATAGGCTTCCATCGGCGGGCAGGCGCACACCAGGTTGCGATCGCCATAGGCATTGTTGATGCGGCCGACTGCCGGCCAGAACTTGTGCTGCCGCAGCCACGGCGCCGGGAATGCGGCCTTTTCGCGGCTGTACGGCATTTGCCAGTTGTCGGCGACCACCACGGCGGCGGTGTGCGGCGCATTCACCAACACATTGTTGCCCCGTGCCGCGCTGTCTTGCTCGATCTCTTGGATTTCCGCCTTGATCGCAATCAGCGCCTCGCAGAACCGGTCAAGCTCGGCCTTGGATTCGCTTTCGGTCGGTTCGATCATCAGCGTCCCGGCCACGGGAAAGGAAACGGTGGGTGCGTGAAAGCCGTAGTCCATCAGGCGTTTCGCGATGTCTTCCACTTCGATGCCGGCGCTGCTCTTGAAGCCGCGCATGTCCAGAATGAACTCGTGGGCCACGCGGCCGTTGCCGCCCTTGTACAAAACCGGGAAATACTTCTGCAGCCGATGCGCCATGTAATTGGCGTTGAGGATCGCCATCTTGGTGGCCATGGTCAAACCCTCGCCGCCCATCATCGCGATGTAAGTCCACGAGATCACCAAAATGTTGGGGCTGCCCCAGGGCGCGGCGGAGACCGGCCCGATGCCCTTCTCGCCGCCGGTCGAGATCACTGGATGCGTGGGCAAAAACGGCGCGAGATGCGCGGCCACGCCGATCGGGCCCATCCCTGGGCCGCCGCCGCCGTGCGGAATGCAGAAGGTTTTGTGCAAATTCAGATGGCAAACATCCGCTCCCAGTTCCGCCGGCCGGCACAAGCCCAACTGCGCATTGAGATTCGCGCCGTCCATGTAAACTTGTCCGCCGTTTTTGTGAATCACCTCGCAAATGTCCTTGATCGCCTCTTCGAAGACACCGTGGGTCGAAGGATAGGTCACCATCAACGCCGCCAGGCGGTCACGCTGCTGTTCCGCCTTGGCTTTCAAGTCCGCGAAATCGATGTTGCCCTGCTCATCGCAGCGCACCACCACCACCTGAAAGCCCGCCATCACGGCGCTGGCGGGATTGGTGCCGTGCGCGGATTGCGGGATCAAACAAACGTCGCGGTGTTGCTCGCCGCGGTCGCGATGATAGGCGCGAATCACCAGCAGGCCGGTGTATTCACCCTGCGCACCGGCATTGGGCTGCAATGAAATCGCATGGAAGCCGGTGGCTTCCGCCAGCCAGGTTTCGAGTTGGTGAAACAACTCCTGATAGCCCGCGGCTTGCTCAACCGGCGCAAAGGGGTGCAGCTTGCTGAACTCCGGCCAGCTCACCGGAAACATTTCGCTGGTGGCGTTGAGCTTCATCGTGCACGAGCCGAGCGGAATCATGCTGGTGGTGAGGGAGAGATCCTTGGACTCCAGCCGGCGCACGTAGCGCAGCATTTCGGTTTCGGAATGGTACTGGTTGAAGACGGGATGCTGCAGGAAAGCCGTATGGCGCGGCATTCGGCCGGCATAGCCCGACGGCGCCGCGGCCGCCACCTCGGCCACCGTGAATTTCGGCGCGCGCTCGAGCGCAAATATCTTGATCAATTCCGCCACCTCTTCGGCGCTGGAAATCTGATCCAGCGACAGGCCGAGCGAGCCGTCATCATACTTGCGGAAATTGAAGCGCTGCGCATCGGCCGCCGCGAGAATTTTGGGCAGCGCGCTCTGCCCGATCTCCACGCGAATGGTATCGAAGAAATCATCATGATAAAGCCGGTAGCCCAGGCGCTTGAGACTGAGCGCCAGCACTTTAGTCATGTTGTGAATGCGGGTGGCGATGCGCTGGAGGCCGCGCGGGCCGTGGTAAACGGCATACATGCCCGCCATCACCGCGAGCAGCACCTGTGCCGTGCAGATGTTGGAAGTGGCCTTTTCCCGGCGAATATGCTGCTCGCGCGTTTGCAGCGCCATGCGCAGCGCCGGCCGGCCGTGGGCATCGATCGACACGCCGATGATGCGACCCGGCATCAGCCGTTTGAACTCATCGCGGACCGCAAAGAAAGCGGCGTGCGGGCCGCCATAGCCGAGCGGCACTCCAAAGCGCTGCGAGTTGCCGACGGCGGCGTCCGCGCCGAACTCGCCGGGCGGGGTGAGCAGCACCAGGCTCATGAGATCGGCTGCAACCGCCACCAAGGCGCCGGCGGCGTGGGCGCGCCGGCAGAATTCGCGGTAGTCGTAAACTGCGCCGTCGCTCGCCGGATATTGCAGCAGCGCCCCGAACACCTCCGGCGTGAATTCGAACTTCTCGTGGTCACCGACGATGATCTCGATGCCGAGCGGCAGCGCGCGGGTCTTGATCACCGCGATGTTTTGCGGATGGCAATCCTGCGAGACGAAAAAGCGGCCGCCGGCCGGCTCATGCTTGGCGCGATAAAACGTGGTCATGGCTTCTGCGGCGGCGGTGGCCTCGTCCAGTAGCGAGGCATTCGCCACCGGCAACCCGGTGAGGTCGATCACCATCGTTTGAAAATTCAGCAGCGCCTCGAGCCGGCCCTGGGCAATCTCGGCTTGATAGGGCGTGTATTGCGTGTACCAGCCGGGATTCTCCAGAAGGTTGCGTTGAATGACCGGCGGGGTGATGGTATCCGAGTATCCCATGCCGATGAGCGAGCGGTAGATCTTGTTTTTTTCCGCGATGGATCTGAGCTGGGTGGTGACTTCGTACTCAGTACGAATTGCGTCCAGTTCGAGCGGCCGCGCGGTGCGCAGGTGAGCGGGCACCACGGTTGCAATGAAAGCTTCCAATGAGGGGAGATGCAGGGCTTTGAGCATGGCGGCGGTCTCTTCCTCGCTTGGTCCGATATGGCGGCGCAGGAAGGCGCTGGTACGGGATAGATCGATCGGCATGGGGTCACGCTCCTTCTCAAGTATATCGTCAAAGCGGGAAGAAGATGGCGGATAAGCACATCATTGCGCCGGCAGCATAACAAATTAACCCGTCAATTTCAAGGGCAGGCTTGACTAATTCCGGCGCGTGAATTACTTTGCGTGCCCTTTCATATTTGTTCAGCAGAAATTCGCCCGGCGGCAGCGGCGTTGCAATCTGCCCGCCGGTTGCGGCGGAAGCCGCGCGACACAACGTAAATCACAAGGCAGCAGGAACACTGCCGGAGGTTTCTTTTGAAGAGATATTTATTGATTTGGGTGGCAGGCTTGCTGGGTGCGAGCGCGGCCGGCTTGCAGGCGCATCAAATCAACAGCAGCTATGCCACGCTCACCGTGCAACCGAACGAAATCACCCTGACACTGACTTTCGATCTCAATGATCTCGAACGAGTCTTCCCGCTCGATCGCAATCAAGACGGCGTCACCGACCGGGAGGAATTGCTGCAAGCCATGCCGGAGTTGCAGGCTTACGTTGCCGGGCACTTCAACCTGGCGTTGGGCTACACCGCGGCCACGCTGACGGAACAGCCGGCGGGCTTCCATCAGGATGAATTCGGCAACGTGTTCATTGATTTCACCTTCAGCACGCGGGTTTCACCGCCGCCGGCAGAATTGGCGCTGAGCGTGGACTTCTTCGAGAAATTCGGCGCGGCCCACCTGACGCTGGCGAAAGCGGTGGCTGGCGATACCGTGCAGACGGCGGTGCTGAGCCGGGAACAGCCACGCTATCGCTTTCGCCCCGGCGGCCCGGTTTCTCTGTTGGCGCAGTTGGCGGAGTTCGTGCGGCTGGGCGTCGACCACATTTTCCTGGGCTATGATCATCTCATGTTCCTGTTGGGCTTGATTGCCATTGGCGGACGTTTTCTCGATCTCATCAAAATCGTCACCTCCTTCACCATCGCCCACAGCCTGACGCTGATTCTGGCGGCGCTCGAAATCGTCGCACTGCCCACGCGCCTGATCGAGTCCGGCATTGCGCTCAGCATCGCTTACGTGGCGGCGGAGAATTTCATCATCTTCACCGGCAACGACCGCGCGGAGACGGAACGGCTGGCGCGCCACCGCTGGCTGCTGACGTTTTTCTTCGGCCTGGTGCACGGCTTCGGTTTCGCCAATGTGTTGCGCGACCTCGGCCTCCCGGCCCGCGGCCTGATCGGTTCGCTGCTCTCGTTCAACCTCGGCGTCGAGCTGGGCCAGATGGCGATCGTCGGCCTGCTGTTTCCGGCGGTCTTGTGGCTCACCAAAACCAGCTTTCAGCGCCGCGTGGTTTTTGCGCTCTCTTCCATCATTTTCATCTTTGGATTTTCCTGGTTCATCGAACGCTCGTTTGCCTTGAGCTTCATGCCTTTCTGAGCACGACGCCATGAATCAAGATCTGGCCCGCTATTATGCCGAACGCGCCCGGGAGTACGAAGACATCTATCGAAAACCGGAGCGGCAGCCCAATCTGGCCGCGGCCGCGGTCTGGCTGCAGGAGGAGTTGGCTGGCTGCACCGTGCTGGAAGTCGCCTGCGGCACGGGTTTTTGGACCGCCGCCCTCAGCGCCTCGGCGCGCCGCCTGCACGCCTGCGATCTCAATCCTGCCGTGCTGGAACTCGCGCTATCGAAATCCCATCCTCGCGGCAAGGTCACCTTCACGCTCGCGGACTTGCGCGCGCTGCCTTTTGCCGGCCGGCAGTTCGACGCCGTGTTTGGCGGGTTCATTTGGTCGCACATTCCTTTGCCGCAACTCGACGCGTTTCTCGCCGCTTTGCGGCGCCCGCTGCGGCCGCAAGGCAAAATCGTGCTCATCGACAACGTCTATGTCGCCGGCAGCAGCCACCCGATTGCCCAGCGGGACGCACTCGGCAATACCTACCAGATTCGCGCGCTGCAAGACGGGTCACAGCACCTCGTGCTCAAGAATTTTCCCACCGCAGAATTCCTGCAGGAAAAATTTCACCGCCAGGCGTTGCGCCTCAAGCTCAACTGGCTGGACTACTATTGGTTGCTCACCGCTGAAGCAGAGGCCTGAAGGAAGGCCGGCAAGGCGCGGCTCAGTCAACGTAGCCGGCCGTGACGAGAGAATCGGCAAGAAAAAAGATTCAGGTTGGGAGGTCAGGGCTGCAAAATCACTTTGGTGCAGTTTTCCCGCTTTTCATCGAAGATTTGGTAGCCCTGTGGACCGCGTGAGAGGGGGAGACGATGCGAGATGATCCTGGCCGGCTCATATTTTCTTTGTTGCAGAATGGGCAGCAAACGCTCAGCGTAGAATCGTGCGGAGCAACGGCCGGTGCGGTAGGTGAGATTTTTGTCGTAGGCTTCGCCGGGCGAAAAGGCAAACGTGGGCGCGTGATGCACACCCGCGGCTGCGATGATCCCGCCCGGCCGCACCAAAGCGAACGCCAGCTCCATCGCTGCTTCGTGGCCCACGGCCTCCATCACTGCCTCCACGCCGCGGCCCGCGGTCGCTGCGGCCACCCACGCCAGCGGATCCGTCTGCTCGAAGTTGATGCTGATCGCGCCAAAATATTCCGCCAGTGCCAGCCGCGCCGGCTGGTTGTCGATTGCATAAATTTGTTCCGCGCCCAGCTCGCGGCTCGCGATGATCGCCATCAAACCCACCGGGCCGCAGCCGATCACCGCATACCCGCCGCCCGGCTTCACTTCCGCCCTCTCTGCGCAAAAATAACCGGTCGCCAGAACATCACCCGCCAGTAGAGCCTCTTCCAACAGCACGTTTTCCGGAATCGCGAGCAACGTTGCCTCGGCATGCGGTACGCGCACGAACTCCGCCTGGCCGCCCTGCAGACCCATGCCGTTTTGCACCCAACCGAACAGCCGGCTGTGCGAGCAGCGCGCCGTCAAGCCGATGCGGCAAAAGAAGCACTCGCCACAATTCGTCGTGAAGGGCGCGAACACCCGATCGCCGCGTTTGAACTTTTTCACCTCGCGCCCGGCCGCGACGATTTCTCCGGCAAACTCGTGCCCCATCACCGTGCCGGGGTCCAGGCCTTTTTCGCGCTCGTGATAAACGTGCAGATCCGAACCGCAAATGCCGGCGAGCTGGACTTTGAGAATGACCTCGGTGGGCGCTTGCAGCGCGGGATCAGGAACCGATTCGTAGCGGAGGTCTTGTTTGCCGTGAAAGGTGAGGGCGCGCATGGGAAAGTCGTGATGCACCGTGGGACGCGATGATTCACTTGGAATTCAATGCAACAACGATTCGGATCGAGGAAGCCAGTGCGACCGGCACATGCGATGATCCTGATGAGCATGACCGTGCGAGCGCGGACGAAGAAGCTCGTGCTCGGTTGCCGTGATTTCGTCGTCCTGCCGCCTCGTGGGGCATTGTTCCAACCCGTGAATTCATTGACTTCAAGAGCGACCCACGAGGGGTTGGGTTTGCTAAATATCAAGGTAACTGTGCACTTCAAAGCAACAAAGCACTAGCTTGGCAGCAACTCCAGCGTGGTCGCGCGGCGCTTGGGTTGGGCAAAGCCTTGCACGTACTGACGGGAGCCGGGCGTGGGATATTTCTCGCCGTAGGCTTGATCGATTGCGTCGAACAGCCGTTCTCCTCTGGCTTTGCGCGCGACGACGGGCAATTCCCGCTCCGCGACTTGCAGGCGGCCGCGCGGCTCCTTGCGAAAGGCTTGATACCAGCCGTTCGGCTTGTTGTTCCACGTACGAACGAAGAGGCGATCCTGCACGACCACGAACCACACGCCGGTGAAGCGGTGCGGTTGTGAGCCGGCGCGCAGGCCGATGATTTTGGCGGTCCGCAGCGCGGCCAGCACGGTTTTGGGAAAATGCCGTCGGGTGTTCATGGCCACACTCATTCGGGCAGCGGCAGATGCGGCCGGCCATCGAAGGCCGGCAGCTCGACACCTTTCACTTCCAACAGGCGCAGGGCTTCGGCAATCGCGCGCTCGAGTTGTGGATCTTCGCCGCGCAGATGCGCATTAGGATCGAAATCGACTTCGATGTCCGGCTCGACGCCGTAGTTTTCCACCTGCCATTTGACGTCGGCAAACCAGAACGAGTATTGCGGCTGCGTGGTGCGGCCGCCGTCGGCGAGATTGTAACGCCGGTCGATGCCGATCACGCCGCCCCAGGTGCGCTTGCCGATCAGCGGGCCGATCTTGAGCAGCTTGAAGCTGTGACAAAAAATGTCGCCATCCGAGCCGGCATGTTCGTTGGTGAGCGTGACGATCGGGCCGCGCATGGCGTGTTCGGGATAAGGATCGGGCGCGCCCCAGCGTTTCACGTCATAACCGAGCGGCCGGCGAATGAGCTTCTCCAGCAACAATTGCGAAACATTGCCCCCGCCGTTGTAGCGCACGTCAACGATCAAGCCGAGCTTGTTCGATTGCGCCAGGTAAGAGCGGTGAAACTCGATCAATCCCTGCGTCCCCATGTCGGGAACATGCAAATAGCCGATGCGATTGCCGGTGGCTTCGGCCACGCACGCGGCATTGCGCTCCACCCAGGCGCGATAGCGCAGCGGGTATTCCGAATACAGCGTCTTGACGACCACTTTGCGCGGCTTGCTTTCCGGCGCCGGGGACTGCACCGTCAAAGTGACCTCTTGTCCGGCCAAGTTTGCCAGCAAATGCCCAGGCGTCACGGTCGCGCTCAGCGTCACGCCGCCGATTTCCAGCAACGCCTCGCCTTCCGTAATGTTGGCGCCCGGCGCGCTGAGCGGCGAAAAGTTATCTTTGAGCCAGACATCGCCGCGATAGATCTTTCTGATGATATACCGGTTCTGCGCCGCCTCGAACATCAGATCCGCGCCGAGGCGGCCGATGGAATAATACGGCGGCTGGCGATAATCGCCGCCGCTTTCGTAGGCGTGCGAGGTGCCCAACTCGCCCTGCATTTCCCAGATCAAATCGGAAAACTCGGCGCGCGTGGCGATGCGATCGATGAGGGGATAGTAGCGATCATACACCTTGTGCCAGTCCACGCCCGACATGTTTTCATTCCAGAAGAATTCGCGTTGCAGCCGCCAGGCTTCGCGAAACATCTGGCGCCACTCTGCGCGCGGGTCAACCGAAAGTTTGACCCGGCTGAGATCGAGCCAGCCGTTTTTGCGGCTCGGCGAGGCATCGCTGTTTTCCGCCGGCTTTTCGCCCGCTTTCAACACGCGTATGCGGCGGCCGCTGCGATAGCTCAAGGTTTTGCCGCCGTTCGCCACCTGCAGCGACTGCACATCGCTGGCAATCACTTCCAATTTGTGGTTGGTGAAATCGTAGACCCACAGCGTGCCCTTTTCATCGTCGTCCTCGAGCGCGGAAGAATCGCCGAGATCGGCGCGGCCGCGCACCGGAAAGGAAGTGAAGACCACCTTGTCCTTGATGCCCATGACTTCGCCGTACAGGCCCTCCTTCACGGGAAATTCCACCATGCGATATCGCATGCCGTCGAGATCGATCTGCAGCGTTTCTTCCGCTTTGGATTTTTCGGGGGCTTCCGCCTCCGCGGCTCCGCTCTCGCCATTGGCTTTGGCCGCCTGGCCGTTGGCTTTGCCGCCGTTTGCCGGCAGCCGAGGAGCGCTTTCTTCGCCGGGCGCGGCCGGCATGGGGATGAAGGGGCTGGCCAATTCCTTGCGCAGAGTCAGCAAGTACGGTTTGTACGCGCCCGGGAAACTCACCACGAATTGCACGGAATCATTGACGGGATTGAGCACGCGTGCGGAGAGAAAATACAGATAGCGGCCGTCAGGATCGAAGCTCGGCCTGAGATCGCGCAACACCGGCTGCGTCACCTGATGGATCGCGCCGGAGGCAATCTCGCACAGGAAAATGGCGCGCTGGTTTTCGTTGATCGGTTTGCTGTACGCCAGCCAGCGGCCGTCGGGCGCATAGGTCAGGTCGAAGATTTCAGCATAAGGATTCTGGTCCAGGCGGCGGCCGCTGCCGGTTTCCACGTCAACCACCCAAAGGTCCAGGCGGCTGGTGGTGAGCGCCACCTGCAGCGCCGAGGGGGAAGCGATGAGTGATTGAATGCGGCCGGGTGGCGAAGGAATCACGCGCTCGGCTTCGTGCAGCGGCTCGCTGGAAAACACCACCAGCTTTTCTTCGCCGTCATCCTGATCGTTGATGGCCACCAGCCGCTGGCCGTCATGCAGCCAGCGCACCAGGCGATGGCGGGCGCCCTCGCGCGGGCCGTATTGCAACGGGGAGTTTTCCCAATTGGGCATGGTGAAGAGTTTGCCGCGCGCCGAGAGCGCGATGGCATGCCCGCGGGGATGGAGATGATAGTTTTCCAGATAACGCGAGGCGGTGGTGAATTTGCGCTGAGTTTGCACCATCGGGCTGCGCCAGGCAATGGGAATCAGCCGGGTTTGGCGGGTGACCGTGTCGAGCGCATACAGATCTGCGCCGGCCTGATAGACGATGGTGTGGCCGTCGGTGGACGGATGACGCACAAAAAAATCGCGATGATTGGTTTCGGCGCGCAAATCGCCGCCGGCCAGCGTGCAGGAATAGAGGTTGCCGACGCCGTCGTGATCGGAAGCGAAATAGATGCGGCCGTTGATCCACATAGGCGCATTGGGATTGCCGCGCGGCAGCGGCAATTTCACGAAGTTGCCGCTGCCCTGGTGATCGAGCCAGATTTCACCGGCGGTGCCGCCGCGATAGCGTTTCCAGCGCGCGTTGTCGTCGTTGTTGCGGCCCAGCGCCATGCCCGGGCCGTCCGGCTGCAGGGAGAGATTGAGCGTGGGACAATTCAAAAAGAGTTGCGGATATTCGCCGGTCAGCGAAACGCGATAGACGAGGGGACGGTCGTGTGGAATCGCGGCCTGATGCGAGCTGAGAAACAACACCGCGCTGCTGTCCTTTGCCCATGCCGCGATCTTGGCGACGTTGCCGAGAAAAGTGAGGCGCCGCATTTCTCCGCCTTCCGCGGGCATGAGATAGACGTCGGGCTGGCCTTCTTCGCGGCCGCAAAACGCCAACCAGCGACCGTTGGGGGAGAGGCGGGGGAAACTGACCATGCCAAGATTGCTCGTGAGTCGCCGTGCAATTCCGCCGGCCAGAGGCACGCTCCACAAGTCATCTTCGCAAATGAAGACAACGTGATCGCCCTGCACCGTCGGATGATGATAGTAACCTTGGCGAGCTTCCGCCACGTGAGCCTCCTTGCATCGCGCGCTTGAGGTGAGAGGGGGCAAGAGACAGGCGTCTTTGCTGAGCTTGTTCTGATGCGAAGCAATCTACAGAATGCGGCACAGCAAAGCAAGGCGGAAGTTGAGGGGGAAAGCGGCAGCGATTCTTGCAGCCTCAGGCTGTCGCAGGCCGGCTCAGACCCTTCCGGCGCGATGATTCATTGATGAGTTTTTTGACCTCGTCGCGTTGCCTTGCGCTCAAGGAAGAGGCCGGCTCGGGCGAGTTGTCAGCAACCAGATCCACGATATATTTCCGTAAAGCTTTGTTGATATGATCGGTGCTCGTCAGACCTCCCTGTCGGGCTTCCGCCTCAAACCAGGCAATAAGATCGGCTTCCAGCGCCAGCGTGACTTTTCGTTTTGGCATCTTCGAGTTGGCGGGCACGTCATGACGGGATTTTTTGAGCCGTGCGCTTGCCGGAATCTCCGGTATCTCTATTGCGGCATCATCGGGTTACTTCTTCATACCTTGTCCTTTCTTGGGCGGAGGCTTGGCGCGCCTATTCGCCTTATTGCTTTTAGCTCTCTTGCTCCCAAGCATGCCCAGACGAAAACAGGCTGGCCAGTTGATTGGGCCAGCCTGTTCACTTCGCACACCCACCGCATGCCAGCAATTTGCCTTCTATTTCACCCTTTCATAAACCAACCTGCCGTCCTTCGCATCGAGGCGCAGCTTGTCGCCTTTGGCCAGCTCACCGCCCAGGATGCGGGTGGCCAGCTCGTTGATGATTTGCCGCTGCATCAAGCGTTTGAGCGGCCGGGCGCCGAACACCGGATCGTAACCTTGCTCCGCAAGCAGGTTCTTCGCCGCGTCCGTCAGCGTTGCCTCAATGCCTTGCCGTTGCAAGACGGTATCCACCAGGCGTTTGAATTGGATGTCGACGATGTCGTGAATATGCGCTTTTGAGAGCGGATGAAACATGATGATCTCGTCGACGCGGTTCAGAAATTCCGGGCGCAGCTTGCGCCGCACCATCTCCAGCACGTCACCTTTGGTGTATCTATAAATCTGCTCCTGATTCTCGTCCTTGGCATGCTCGAAGCGCTGCATGATCACCTCCGCGCCGATGTTCGAGGTCATGATGATGATCGTGTTCTTGAAATTCACGAGGTGGCCCTTGCTGTCCGTCAGGCGGCCGTCCTCCAGCACTTGCAGGAGGATATTGAAAACGTCCGGATGCGCCTTTTCAATTTCATCGAGCAGGATCACGGCGTAAGGCCGGCGACGGATGGCTTCGGTGAGCTGGCCGCCTTCTTCATAACCTACATATCCCGGCGGCGCGCCGATCAGGCGCGAAACGTTGAATTGTTCCATGTATTCCGACATGTCGAGCCGCACCACGGCGTTCTCATCATCGAACATGAATTCCGCCAATGCGCGCGCTAATTCGGTTTTGCCGACGCCGGTGGGGCCGAGAAAGATGAACGAGCCGATGGGCCGGGTTTCTTCGCTCAGGCCCGCCCGCGAGCGGCGCACGGCAAATGACACCGCCTCAATCGCTTCATCCTGGCCGACAACGCGCTGGCGCAAGCGATCGGCCATCTTCAGAATTTTTTCCTTTTCGCTTTCCAGCATGCGCGCCACGGGAATGCCGGTCCACCGCGCTACCACTTCGGCAATATCCGACTCTGTGACTTCCTCATTCAACAGCGCGCCGGCTTTGTGCAAATCCGCCAATTTCGCATTGAGCACGCCAAGTTGTTTCTCCAGGCCCGGCAGCGTGCCGTAGCGCAGCTCCGCAACTTTGTTCAAATCGCCGGCGCGCTCGGCTTTTTCCGCCTGCAGCTTGGCCTGTTCCATCTGCTCCTTCACGCTGCGAATTTGCTTGATGGTGTCCTTCTCGACCTGCCAGCGCGCCTTGAGCTGCGTCGCTTGTTCTTTGAGATTGCCCAACTCTTCCTTGAGTTTCGCCAGCCGTTCTTTCGAAGGGGCATCGCTTTCTTTTTTCAATGCCACCTGTTCGATTTCGAGTTGCTTGATCCGGCGTTCGATTTCGTCAATCTCTTCCGGCATCGAGTCGATCTCCGTGCGCAATTTTGCCGCCGACTCATCGATCAAATCAATCGCCTTGTCCGGCAAAAAACGTTCGGAAATGTAACGCTGTGACAGGGTAGCCGCTGCCACAATCGCGGAATCCGCGATGCGCACGCCGTGATGCACTTCGTACCGTTCTTTCAAGCCGCGCAAGATCGAGATGGTATCTTCCACCGACGGCTCATCCACCAGCACCGGCTGAAAGCGGCGCTCCAATGCTTTGTCTTTTTCAATGTATTTGCGATACTCGTCCAACGTCGTGGCGCCGATCAAGCGCAGCTCGCCGCGTGACAGCATGGGCTTGAGCATGTTGGCGGCATCCACCGCGCCCTCGGCCGCGCCCGCGCCCACCATGGTGTGCAGCTCGTCGATGAAAAGAATGATCTCGCCTTCCGCGTTTTGGATTTCCTTCAACACGGCTTTGAGGCGCTCCTCGAACTCGCCGCGATATTTCGCGCCCGCCACCAGCGTCGCCATTTCGATTTGAATGAGGCGCTTGTTTTTCAGCGATTCCGGCACGTCGCCGTGCGCGATGCGCTGCGCGATGCCTTCGACAATCGCGGTTTTGCCGACGCCGGGATCGCCGACGAGCACGGGATTGTTTTTGGTGCGCCGCGACAAGACCTGCACCGCCCGCCGGATTTCCTCGTCGCGGCCGATCACCGGATCGAGTTTGCCGCTGCGTGCAAGCTCGGTGACATCGCGGCCGAAGCGCTCCAACGCCTGATATTTGCCTTCGGGATTCTGGTCGGTCACGCGCTGCGTGCCGCGAATCTCCTTCAGCACTTTGAAAATGTTGTCACGCGTCACGCCCTGCTGCCGCAAGAGCTGGCCGGCTGCGCCTTGTTTTTCTTCCGCAATCGCAATCAGCAAATGCTCGCTGCTGACGTATTCGTCCTTGAGCTGGCGCATTTCGTTTTGCGCCTGATTGAACACATTCGCCAGCCGGTTCGAAACGTAAATGTTGCCGCCGGCGCCGGAGACGCGCGGCATGCGCCGCAACTCATCTTCCAGGCGGCTTTGCGCCAGGCTCACATTCGCGCCCAGCTTTTTTAGAATTGCGACAGCAACGCCTTCGCTGTCACGCAACATCGCCTGCAACAGGTGTTCGACTTCGATCTGCTGCTGTCCGCCCTCGGCGGCGAGCTGCTGCGCGGCTGCCACGGCTTCCTGGGCTTTGAGAGTGAATTTATCGAGGGTCATGGTCTTTTCTCTGCGTTTCTGTATTCAGGACAATTTTCGCAAGGCAAAACATGAATGATTTAGCAGATTTCTTCTGAATAGCAACTGTTCATCTGGTGATGGACAAAGAGTGTACCACTGCCTAATTCCTGACAGGCTGGCAAAAAAGGAGAATTCCGCAGCAAAATATGGCAAAGGCCCGCCGGACATCATGACAGATGAGGGAAAGATCGGTGAGAATTCGTGTGCATGCGGTGTCAAAAGGAAAATCCGTACCGCCAATAGAATTTGTTTGCCGCTCAAATTCTCTTTCCTGGATACTGATTTGTGCGGCTTACACGCTGCCGCAAGTAGCATGCTTGGGAGCGAAACGAAACGGCCAATTTCAGGAGCCTGAAACACAAAGGCGAGGAGAGCAAGAATAGGATGAGAGCGCATAAGGTTCTGGGGAGAAGGAAACGGCTCAGCGAAGTAATCTCTCTACTGAAATCTGATGCAGGTTGCTCCGGCGGTCAAACACGCCTACAACAAGAGATCATTTTCCGCAGGCCGCGCCCAGATGACGTCCTATTCACTCAATCTTGGACTCCAGCTGCTGAGGCAACTTCCTGAAAACCTGCTTCTGTTTGCGAACGTTTCCGGCCTGCATATCCTTAAGTGCGCAGGCTCGTCCGAGAAAAAAACAAGCGGAGAGTCCCGGCAGGCCAGTTTTTCCGGCAGCCAGTTCGAATTTGGGCGTCACGGCAACTGGCCGGTTTCTTCTCTTCATATCATTTGCACGCGATCTCCCATTCCCAAAAAATCCCTTGCGCTTGTCCTCCGCCCGATGCAACTTGCCTACCAACTTTTGGAGTCACCCTGCGTAGAACCAAGCCGCCAACCCATCTTGCCGTCCGCATGCGCCGAGCCTGCGGCGGCCTTTCCGACCCTATCGTGTGAGGTGACATATGCTGAAATCAAGCGTGTTCTTGTTGCTGGGTGTGATGCTTGCCCTGGGGTGCCGCGAACGGCCGGCCGATCGGGAGAATTCAGGCGATCGTCGCCGCGCCGCGCGGATGGAGAAGGATTACCTGGTTGAAAAGCAGACGATACCGTTGACGGTTCAGAAGTCTTTGCGTTTGGAATTGGAGTGTACCGCCGGCCGCCTGGAACTGGCACCAATGACTTCCGGCGCGCTGGCAGAGCTGGATTTGGCCTTTGCCCGCGAAGAGCTGCGCCCGACCGTCGAATTTGACAGCACCGAGGCCGAAGCCACCCTGCGCGTTCGCAGCCCCCGCCAGCACACGGACAACATTGACTTCGACCGCCTGCGCGAAAACAACTGGCGTCTCAAGTTGTCGCCGCAGATTCCCATCACGTTTGATATCGAAGGCGGCGCCTTCGATGCCCTGCTCGATTTCAGCGGTTTGAAGGTCGCCGACCTCAAGCTCGACGTGGGTGCGGGCGAACTGGATCTTGAATTCAGTGGGCCCAATACGGAGTTGCCGGACCTGCGCATCAACTCCGGCGCCGCCTCGGTGGACGCGCGCGGCCTGTGTTTCGCCAACTTCCGGCGCTTCGTGTTCAATGGCGGTGCCGGCAAGTCCGAGTTGGAATTCGACGGCAGCTATGCCGGCGAAGGCGAGGTCGAGCTGAATTTCGGCGTGGGCGTCAACACCGTCTTGCTCAACCGCGAGCTGGGCGTGCGCATCCGCAAGGAAGGCTCGTTTCTGGCGCCCATGAGCTTGCGCGATTTCGTCAAACAGGGCGATACCTATTACTCTGAAAACTACGAGAATGCCGCGGCCAAGCTCCATTTCGACATCAAAATGGGCGTGGGCCACACTTCGATCCGTTGGATCAAGTAACTGCGATGCGGTGCTGCCACGATCATGAATTCTGAAGCCAAGCCTGCCTCTCCCCGCGAAAATCTCCTGCTGCTCGTGCTGGCGCTCGCGGGCGCGGCGCTGTTTTTCGCGCTGTTTCAGCGCGTGACCCCGGCCGCGAAACTGGGCCTCGAACTCAACCGCAGTGAGGCCGAAGCCACGGCGCGTGATTATCTCAAAGCGCTCGACCACAGCGCCGCCGGTTTCGACTACAACGTCACGCTGATCATCGACAACAAGCTGGAAAGCTTTCTGCAGGCGCAGAACGCCACGGTGGCACAGCGTGAAATCATCAGCCGCCATCATCCGGTGGCGGCGTGGGAGGTGATTTTTCGCCATCCCGAAACCAGCGAACGCTTCGAGCTCCGGCTTTCCCCGCAGGGCCAGGTGTTTCACTGCGAGCATTTGCTGCCCTCCAACGTCGAGGGGGAGCGCATCCCGCTGGCCTCCGCGCGCCTGCTGGTCCGTGACTTCCTGGCGCAGCACAAGGGCATCGATTGGCAGGCCTACGAAACCGTGGACGCGCAGATGATCAAGCAGGAAGCGCGCACGGATCACAACTTTATTTGGGAAAATCGCGCGCCGGCCGCCGGCGGCTTGCGGCTGCGCTTGAAAGCAATCGTGTTGGGCGACAAGGTCGGCGGCTGGATGCAGCAGGTGCAGTACCCGCGCGAGTTTTCGGAGTGGTATACCCGCCGCCTCAACACCGCCAACTGGTTCAAAGCCGCCGAGCAGGTGTTGCTCATTCTCATCTTCGTCATCAGTTTGGTGATTTTCGTTCTGCGCTTCCGCGCCGGCGAGGTCGGTTTGCGCAACGCCCTGTTGCTCGCCGGTTTCGTTTTCATCTGCGTGCTGTTGTTGTTCATCAATGTGCTGCCGGCGCAGGCGATCATCCGCGAGGGCCTGCTCTCCGACAACCGCAGTTTCTTCGTTTTCGCCACCTACCTCAATCTGCTGCTGATGACCCTGGCGGTGACGGTCGGCATCTTCATGGTGTGGATGAGCGGTGAATCGCTCACCCGGGAAGTCTGGCCCGAGAAGCTGCGCGCCTTTGACGCCCTCTTCACCGGCCGCCTGTTCTTTCCCGAGCTGGGCCAGGCACTGCTGCGCGGCAGCGGGTTGGCGTTCATCTATTTGGGCGCGGGCTATCTGCTATCCCACTTCTTGGTGAAGCAGCCCCGGCTGTGGCTGGTGGCCGGGCCTTACGACGAGGAAGTCTTTGCCGCGTTTGTGCCGTTTGGCCTGCCGCTACTGCTCGGCGTTTACAACAGCATTCTGCTCACCGCCTACGCGCCGCTGTTCACGCTGGGTTTCTTGCGGCGCCGTTTTCGCCAAACTTTCACGGCCGTTCTGCTCACACTGTTCTTTTTCGGCACCGTGTTCGACGGCATTTTCACCATTCACGATCGCTGGCTGCAAGCAGGGCTGGCGTTGGTGATCGGCATTGCCATCTACGTTTTCTATCTGCGTTATGACTTGCTCACGGTGACGGCGGGCTTGGGCATGGCAACGGCGTTGCCCAGCGCAATGAGCATGGCGGTGCAGCCGGACGGCGTTTTTCGCGCCGCCGGCGTGGTGTCGCTCGGCCTGCTCGCCGGTTTGTTGATCTACGGGTATGCCGCCGGCCGCCGCGGCAAGCCGGTCAGCGACCGCGCCATCACGCCGCGCTATGTGCGCTATCTCACCGAACGCGAGCGCCTGAAGATGGAGCTCGAAATCGCGCGCAAGGCGCAACTGCGCATGCTGCCGCAGTACATTCCTCAACTCGCCGGCCTCGACATTGCCGCGTGCTCCGAGCCGGCCAAGGAGGTCGGCGGCGATTACTATGACTTCGTGACGCTCGACGAAAACCGCCTGGGCGTGGTGATCGGCGACGTCTCCGGCAAGGGCATGCCGGCTGCGCTCTACATGACCCTCACCAAGGGTTTCCTGCAGGCGCATGCCTCACCGCACGCCTCGCCCAAGGAGATTCTCTGCCGCATCAATCGCGGTTTCTATGCCACTGCCGATCGCAACATGTTCGTGAGCCTGTTCTATCTCGTGATCGATCCCGTCACCCGCCGCCTGACCTGCGCGCGCGCCGGCCACAATCCCATCATCGTACACCAGTGCAACGGCGGCGGCGTGCGGCTGCTGCAGCCGCCGGGCATTGCGCTCGGCCTGGAGCGTGGGGAAATCTTCGAGCGCATCATTCAACAAGAACAGCACACGCTGGCGGCGGGCGACACCCTGGTGTTGTATACCGACGGCCTCACCGAAGCCATGAACCACCGCCGGGAGGAATTCGGTGAGCGCCGCCTGCTGGAGTTGATTGCCCGCAACCACAACGGCAGCGCCAGCAGCCTGCTCGAGGCCATTCGCAATGCGCACCGCCAATTCATCGGCCGCGAGGATCAGTACGATGATTTGACCTGCGTGGTGGTGAAGATCAGCTAGCGCACCCCGCCGCCCCGCCGCGGCCCGGGAATCCCATCCCCATTTTCCGCTTTACTCGAGGAGTCAGCAGACATGGTTCCCCACCTGCGCGACGATTTCAACCGCCGCTTCACCGCTGCGCGCTATCAAAATTTCCTCAAGATGCTGGATGAGGCCGCCGGCGCCAAAGTCGAATTCCGCGTGTGCGAGACCCCGGTGTTCATGCCCGAGGCGGTGCGGTTGAATTTCCAGCAGGCCGCGCTGGAACTGATGCAGCAGGTCAGCCAGCCCGCCTACCTCGCGGCGTCGCTGGCCGCTGTGCCCGCCGCCTTCCGCGTGCCGCACGACGATGAGCATCCCCTGTTTTTGGCCATCGACTTTGCCATCACACAGGATGACAACGGCCGGATGCAACCCAAGCTCATCGAGCTGCAGGGTTTTCCTTCGCTCTATGCCTACCAGCTCGTGCTGTGCCAAACTTTCATGCGCGCCTACGAGCTGGGCGAGCTGCGCTATCTTTTGGATGATTTGAGCGAGGCGGAATACCTCCGCATGTTTTGCACGGCGCTGCTCGCCGGCCATGATCCGGAAAACGTCATCCTGATGGAAATCGAGCCGGAGCAACAGAAAACCGCGGTGGATTTCGTGTGCACCGAACGCTTCACCGGGGTGAAGGCGGTGTGCATCACACAAGTGAAGAAGCGCGGCCGCCGCCTGTTCTACACCGCCAGCGGCCGGGAGATTCCAATTCACCGCATCTACAATCGCGTCATCATCGATGAGTTCGTCAAGAAAGGCCTGCCCATCGCTTTCGACTTTCGCGATGACTTGGAGGTGGAGTGGGCCGGGCATCCGAACTGGTATTTTCGCATCAGCAAATTTTCCCTGCCTTATCTCGACCATCCGGCGGTGCCGCGCACATTCTTTCTGCACACGCTCGAACGCTATCCCGAGCCGCTCAGTCACTATGTTCTGAAGCCGCTGTTCTCGTTTGCCGGCAGCGGCGTGGTAATCGACTTGAGCCGCGACCAGCTCGACGCGATTCCGGCAGCCGAACGCCGCAACTACATCCTGCAGGAGAAGATCTCTTACGCGCCGGTCATCCAAACGCCCAACGAGCCGGCCAAAGCCGAAATCCGCATGATGTTCATTTGGCATGATCAGCCCCGGCTGGTGAACTGGCTCGCCCGTCTGAGCAAAGGCAAGATGATGGGAGTCGATTACAACAAGAACAAGGATTGGATCGGATCTTCGGGATGCTTGTACGAATGAAGCGCCCGGCCGCCGCGGAGACGCAGATAGTGCCCATCCAAAAACACCGCCGCCCGGGCGCTTCGTCATGAGCAAGAGCGAGTTGCATTTGACTTGTGCACGCTTCAGGGCCAAGCGCCCGGGCAGTTTTTCCACTTCTGGACAGACACCAGATAACTTGCCCACCGCTGCGCTGCTGCGCCGGTTCTCGACTGCCCGGCGCCGCAACGGTTTGATGAAAATAGAAGCGCCCAATCATTTTGCCCCAAAAGCGATTCGCCCAGTTGGTTTGTTGAATTCCACGTTGACTGGCACAAACCCATCGCCTCCCTCCAGCGCCTCAATTCAAAAAGGAGTCTTGATGATCCGGCACTTGCGGCCCGCCCTTGCCCTGCTGGTGTGCATGAGCTTCTCTCTGCTGTTCGCGCAAAACACCCCCAATCTGCGGCTGTTGTGCGTGATCGATCCCACGCCGGCACCCGGCAATCCCGTGCGCTACAGCGAGGTCACGGGCTGCGGCGATCTCGCCTTTCTCGCCGGCTGGAGTTTCAACGGCGTCGCGCGCAACGTGTATGTCTATGAGGTCAGCGACCCGGCCGCGCCCCGCCAGCTCGCGGTGGTGCCGAGCAGCGGCTCGGTGTATGACGTGCAGATGCATGGCCGTTATCTCTTTGTGGCGGCGCAGAATCAAAACTACATTGACGTGTTTGATCTCATCGTTCCCGCCGCGCCGATACTGGTGAATCACTTCGAACCGCGCACGCCCAGCATCAGCCCGCATACGTTTTGGGTCGCGGGCAACGCGCTCTACATTGCCGACAACTTCGCGCCCGGCATCAGTGTTTTTGACATCGCCGACCGGCGGAACTTCATCGCCAAAGGGGTGATCAATCAGGGCTTTGGCACTTCGCATGACAACACCGTCATACGCGGCAAGCTCTACGCTGCCTTCATTTTCCCGCCCGCCGGGCTGTGGCTGGCGGATGTGCGTGAACCGTTCTCGCCAAGAAATCTTGCCACTGCGCGTTATCCCGGCGCGGGCACGCACAACGCCTGGCCGACCGAAGACGAGCGCTACGTGCTCACCACCGACGAAATCGGCGCCACGGCGCACAATCTCAAAATTTGGGACGCGCAGGCGCCCGGCAGTCTCAATCTCGTGGCGGAATATGAAGCCCGGCCCGGTGCGATCGTGCACAACGTCTACGTGCGCGGCCGCTACGCCTACATGAGTTACTACTGCGACGGCATCCGCATCGTCGATATTCTTGATCCGCTGCGGCCGGTGGAAGTCGCAGCGTATGATTTGAACGGCAATGCGCCGTGCAGCGGTTACAGCTCGACCTGGGGCATCTATCCCTTTGCGCGGAATATTTATGTGAGTGACATGAATCTCGGCTTGCACGTTTTCGAGTTCGATCAACATCCTGCGGCCAATCTCAAGGGCCGCGTGCAGGAGGCGGCCACCGGCGCTGCGATTGCCGGTGCCTATGTCTATTTGCCGGAGGAATTCCCCACCACTCGCAGCGATGCTGACGGCAACTATGAACTGCCGTGGTTCAAGGAAGGTGAAGTGCGGGTGGCGGCGGAGGCGCGCGGTTATCGCGGCGACACTTTGTTGGTCGAGGTGACGAGCAGCGGCATCACGCAGGTGGATTTCTTCTTGCAGAAGACAGCAACGCCGCTGGCCGGCCGGCCGCAGCCTTCTGCGCCGCGCGATTTCGCGCTGCTGCCAGGCTTTCCCAACCCGTTTTCAGCGAGCGTGCTGGCGGCGAAGGGAGGCGCCACGCGGCTCGCCTACCGGTTGCCGGAGCTGGCGCCGGTGCGGCTGGAGATTCGGAACATGCTGGGCCAGCGCGTGAGGACGTTGGTTGATCGGGTTCAGAATGCCGGCGAGTACCAGGTGAGTTGGGACGGCAGGGACGAGACCGGCCGGCCTTGCAGTGCGGGCGTTTACTTCGTGAAGCTGCAAGCAGGTGCGCAGGTGCAGCAGCAGAGGTTGACGGTGGTGAAGTGAGCGTTGTACCACGAAACACTCGAAATACACGAAATACTTCTGAGTGATTCCGAGCGTCATTCAGCAAGGAATCCTGTGAGGCGCAAGGCAGCGTGCCTGGGTCATCACAGGATCCCTGCTGGATGACAAGAGGAGATTCCAATTCCCGCAGCTCAGGCCGCCCGCGCCCGGCGCAGCGGAATGACCACCAGGGCAAACACGATCACGCCGAACATCAGCAGCGACATCCACGCCCCGCCGTTGCCGGCGACAAAGTCAAATTCCGCCACGCCGAACAGCAGCCTGGTGATCGACTCGAAATTCTCGAACGCCAACACCAACCCCGCCAACAGCACACCGGTGAGCGCCTCCCCGGCAATCAAGCCCGAGGCGATAAGCGTGCCGGTATTTTCGACGTTTTCTTTTGCCCCCGCCGCCAACTTCCTGCCGGCCACCCAGCGATCGACAAATAGCCGGATCAAGCCGCCGGTGAAAATCGCGAACGTGGTTTCGAAGGGCAAATACATGCCCACCGCGATCAGCATCGGCGAGGGCGCTTTGATCAAAATCAGCGCGCCGGAGAAGCACATGCCGAAGATGATCAAGCCCCACGGCATCTCGCCGCCGACAATGCCTTTGGCGAGCTGCGCCATCAATCCGGCTTGCGGCGCCGGCAGCAGGCGGTCGCCAATGCCGATGCCGCCGCTTTTGAGATTGCCTTCGTGCAAAATGATGATGGGCGCCACCAGCACAAAAGCGACCACGATGGTGCTCAATAAACAGGTGATTTCCATTTTGCGCGGGGTGCCGCCGAGCAAATGGCCGACCTTGAGGTCTTGAATCATGTCGCCGGCCATCGAAGTGGCGCAGGCCACCACCGCCGCCACGCCGAGCACCGCGCCCACGCCGCGCAGCCCGGTCACGCCGAAAGCCACCATCAGCAACGCGGCGATCACCAGCGTGGAAAGCGTCAAGCCCGACACCGGTTGATTCGAGCCGCCCACCAATCCCACCAGCCAGCCGCCCACCGCCGACAGCAGGAAGCCCATCACCAGCATCACCACCGCCGAGACGATCGCGCCGGTGACGCTTTGGCTGAAATAGTAATATAGCAGGCTCATGGGCACCACCAACACCGCGGTGGCGATGAGAATGATCTTGGGATCGAGATCCTGCTCCAGTCGCGACGGCGAAACCACGCGGCTGCCCTTGCGCAACGCGCGCTGAAACGCTTCACCCAGCGCGCCGCGCAGGCCCCACATGGTCTTCATCGCGCCCACGATCATCGCGCCCACGGCAATCGGCCGCACCTGGTTGTACCAAATCGAAAAGATGACTTCACTCATCTCCGGCGAGGCGCCGGACAGCATGAGGCGGCCGGGCAGTTCCGGATTGAGAAACACGGCCAGCGGAATGAAAACCAGCCAGGCAAGCACGCCGCCGGTAAAATTGATGGCAGCGACTTCATAACCGATGATGTAACCCACGCCCATGAGCGCCGGCGAAATTGCCGGCGTCGACAAGCGCAGTGCGCCGGTGTGCGCCACGTCGCCCATGGGGGTGCGATTGCTGCTGAAGTGGTGAATAAGCGATTGCGGCAGGCGAACCACCGTTTCCAGGCTTTCGCGAAAGATGGCGAGGCCCTTGCTGTCCTTGAAGATTTGGATCAGCATGCCCAAACCCATGGCGCCGAAGATGTACTTGGCGCCGCTTTCGCCATGCTGGCCGGCCTTGACGATTTCAAAGCAGGCGCGGCTCTCGGGAAAAGGCAGATCGGAATCGACGGTCAACGTGCGGCGCAGCAAGATGATGAAGAGCACGCCCAGCACACCGCCGATAAGCAGCATCATCGAGGTTTCCCAATAGCGGAAACTCGTCCACAAGCGCTCGCCGTTCATTTCCACGATGACGAACGCCGGCACGGTAAAGATGGCGCCCGCCACCAGGGCCTCGCCCACCGCCGCGGCGATACGCATGGTATTCTGCTCGAGAATGCTGCCGCGAAAGAACGGCAGCCGAAACGCGGCAATGGCAATCACCGCCGCCGGGAACGTCGCGGATACGGTCTGGCCGGCTTTCAGTCCGAGATAGGCATTGGCGGCGCCCAACACCGCGGCCATCACCAGGCCGAGGATGAGCGCCTTGGCCGTCATTTCCGGCATCGAGGTTTCTGCAGGAACATAAGGCTGCTCGCCAGGTTTTTCCGGCATTCCTTCCTCCCTTCGGGTTCAAGTGGTTTCAGACAGCAGCTCGTGATGAGATCGGCAACGCGTCTTTACCAGCTCCGCGCACAAGGAAACTGCTTTCGCATTGGATTATTCAGAAGAGTTTTGTGAAGTACTCGGCGCTGAGCATGAATTTCCACAGCGTCCTTACAGGATAACAGCGATGGTGGAGGCATTTTTCAAAGTAACCGTGCGCTAGGGCTGCAGCCAGTAGCTCACCTTCAACATCAGCACATTTTCGGCGGGCAGGGAAAAGGTAGCGCGCAGATCCCGGCCGACCGGGGTGTAGAAATCATCGAAGGCGCCGCGGCGCGACTGGGTCCACACCAGGTAGAGCGTGCTGCCCGGCCGGTATTCCCAGCGCCACACCAGGTTGAGATGAAACGAGCGGTCGTTGAAATCGTGATTGCCGCGATAGTCTTCGGGCACAAGCGTGGCGGGTGAAACCAGCCGCGCAAAGTTGTCGAAATGGCCCTTGGCCACGAAGGCTTGCGCGTAGAGTTGCAGCGTGAGATCGCGCGTGAACGTCAAATTGCTGCGCAGGGTGAGATCGTATTCGTCCGTGTCGCGCTGGCCGAAAATGGCGTAGGGATTCCGCGCGAACAGGGAATCGGGCACCTCGGGCACCCAGGCAGTGCGATTGCGCGTGTGGCCATAGCCCAGCTCACTGCTGATTTGCGCCCAGGTGGTGGGCCGTACTTCGATTTCCAATTCGGTTCGCCACTGGCGCTGACCGCCGGCATCATACTGATAGTCCTGATTGAGCTCGGCGATGACGGCCCGGCGGGAGTCGGTTTCCACTCCGGCTCGCACTTGCAGGTAATCAGGCTGGCGATACAACCCGCGGCCGCGCGACTCGCGATCGTCGGCGTTGTTATAAGCATAACTGACGCCCAGGTAGGCGTTCCAATAATTCCACCATTGGCCGTTGGCCGTGGCGCCGGCTTCACTGATGAGACGGGCGCCGTCGAAATTCCAGCGTAAATGGCTGGTGCCCGTGATGTTCCACTGCCGCAGCAGCCGGCCGGGCAGGTCTTCTTTGTAAGTGAGATTCACCACGGTGCCGTGATCATTGGGGCGAAAGAAAAAACCAATGTCGTTGATGTTATAGTGCCGGCTGGTGAAATCGTAGCTGGCGGAGTAGAGCCAGTGCGTGCCGCCATCCTTGCCGAAGCGCAATTTGCCGGCCGAGCCGGTGATGCGGCGGGTGTCACCTTGCGTCGTGTGTGAGCCGGCCCAGAAACCGTTGATCACATACCGGCTTTCCTGAAAGCGCAGATTCCAATCCGCGCCGCCGGTGAAAGCGGGATAGCGTTGCGCGCGCGCCACCGCGGTGGCCATCACGCCCACGGTGGAATGGTCGAGCAGATCCTGCTTGAGGCGAATGAGGCTGTAGCTGGCGGCCGGCTCGGTGATCAGCGCCCGTTCTTCGTCGGTCACGGCTTGCAACAAACCGAAGGACAAGCCGCGGTTGTTCTTGCCGGTGATCTTGGCGGCGCCCAGAATGGTGGCCGCCTCGTTGCGGCCGCGCAAGGGCCGGCCGATGCGGCGTGAATAGAACAGGCCCGGCCCGAATTCACCGCCAAAAGTGGTGAAGCGCAGAATCTGCGTGCCTTCGATGAAGAAGGGCCGTTTTTCCGGATAGAAGGTTTCGAACGTGCTCAGATTCAGCACCGCCGGATCCGCCTCCACCTGGCCGAAATCCGGATTGACGGTGAGATCGATGGTGAGATTGCTGGTGAGGCCGTATTTGAGATCGAAGCCGGCCTCGCTGCGGAAATCAGTCGCTTCCGACCCCGGCGGCCGCAAATCGCGATTAGTGAATTGGCCCTTGGCCACCGAATAGGGCAACAACTCCACATGCCGGGGATTCGGCAAGCGGCCCTGCAGGCGCAGATGCCCGAAATGCGAGACGAAACCGTTCTGGCTTTTGCGCACCAGCGCCCAGAAGGACATTTCCTGCTTGCGGCTGATGCGGCGAATGAGATTGAAGCCCCATTCGTTGACGCCGTTGGCCGCGGGCGTGTAGCGCAGCATGTTGAACGGAATCTTCACCTCCGCCGACCAACCGCTCGCAGGCCGGGTGCCGTCCGCAAAGGGCGCCTCGGCGTGCAGAATTTGCGTCTTCACTTCCCACACCGCGTCCCAGGAGTCGTCTTCCTCTTCGCCGTCGTTGTATTGCAGGATGTCGACTTTCACGCCGGAGGCCAGCACGGTGAACTCGTAAGCGGTTTTTTGATCGTGAAAGCTGTCGAGGCGGATGGAGATAAGATCGGATTCGATTTCATTGTCCCGCCGCGTCAGGCGCGCGACGATCTTGTCCGGTTCGGCATCATACATCATGCAGCCGAAATAGAGGGCGTGTTGGTCGTGGAGAATGCGAATCTCGGTGGTTTCGGTTTCGGGCTGGCCTTCGAAAGGCTCGTGTTGCAGAAAGCCGGTGACGGGGGTTGCCGTTTGCCAGACTGCTTCATCGAGGTGGCCGTCGATCTGCGGCGGCGTGGCGGTGGGCGTGGCAATGGCGAGGCGCTCGTTGTCTCCGGCAAAGAGCGCGGCGCAGGTCAACAATGTTACGGCAATCGGCAGTAGAGCAGTTTTTCGCATTCGACCTCACGCAAGTTCACACGGTTGGGAGATGCCCGGCTGGTCATTGCTGTTGGCCGAGCTTTTCCAGGTAGAATCCGGCAACCGCGCGCAGACGATGCACGAACGACTCTTCCTGCACGAGTATGCCGAGAATGCCGCCCTTGAAGCGCGACCATTGCCAGAGACAGAAATCAAAGTCGCCAGGTGCCCGCTGGCGCAGCTCGACCGACACGATAAAATCGCCGATCTCCGCCAACTGTATGCCCCACTTGCTCACGGGTGCGACGTTTTGCGCCAGGAAGCGCACGCGGGTGTGTTCACTGTGCAAAGTCGCGCGGTAGATGATGCGCCCGAGGCGGTTGTCAATTTGATAAAAATAGAATGTGGTGTCAATAGGCAAGCTACGAAAGACGGGAGCGCGCGCGGCCTGGCGCGCCGCCGGATGCGCCAGAACCGCGCTGGCTTTGAACAGCGTGGTGCGTTTTTTCTCGGTGCGGGAATAATATTGCAGGCCGGCCAGCCGCTGCAGCGCCGCCAGACTGTCGGCGATTTGCAGAACGGAGAGGCGGCTTTGCACGCGGCCGCGGGCGCGCAGCAGCAGTTTGAACGGCCGGTGGCGGGGAAATTCCGGCGGCAGCGTGTCCGCGCGCAACTCTTGCAGGTTGTGGAAAACTTCCACGTGCAGCGAATCGCCGGGGTTGCCGGCCGCCGCCACCGCGGGCAGAGCAGAAAAGCAACCGGCGAACAGCAGCAGCAATGCCCACTGCCGCGTCATTGTTCTTCCCTGTGCGGGCATGAGTGCTTGGCCGGCCTCATGCGGGTTTCCGGCGCTGGCCGCGCACCCGCAAACGCAGCAGCAAAGGCTCCAGCGCCGGCGGCAGCGCCGATTCACTGGCCTCCAGCGTGTGCTGGCGTTCGTCGATGGTGACGCTCAACCGGTAATGGAATTGATCTGCAGCGGCCTCGGCATCTTGCAGGTGGCTGGGCAGTTCAAAGAATCCCGCGGCCTCGACCAGTTCCTGCCACTCGGCCGCTTCTTCGGGCGGCAGGGTTTCCGTGTCGACGACCGTCGTCACCCGGCGGCCCATAAAACCACCGGTGCGCTCGAAGTAGATTTGCATTTCGACCTCCGCTGTCAAGTTGCCCCCAATCGCGAAACGGCGGCAGCAGGCCATCACCTGCAGGGTTGAATTGTTTTTCTGGCGCGCGCAGTTGCCGGCGATCAGCGCCGGAGCACTGCGGCGAGCACGCCCACCGGCATCAGCAGGCAGCCCTTGTTGCCGCCGGTGCCGCCGCCCTCTTCGGCAATGGTAATGCCCACCTCCGACCAGCCGGTGCGCACCGCTTTCTGCTCCACACTGCCCTTGCCGAAAATCTCGCCTGCCGCCTGATAAGTGAGATTGGCCGCCTCCTGAAAGTTGGAGCGCGTCGAGAGCTTGTCGCGCAGCGTGACATACCAAATGTGCCCGGCTTTTTCCCAGGCATGGCCGCCCAGCTCGCGCGCGACGACAAAAAACGCGTGATTCGGGATGCCGGAGTTGATGTGCACCCCGCCGTTGTCGTAGTCGACACTTTTGTAGGCGTTCATGTGCGCCGGCTGCGGATCTTCGCCCAGCACCGGATCGTTGTAGGCGGTGCCCGGCGCTTTCATCGAGCGCAGCGCCGTGCCGTTGACATTGGCGGTGAGCAGCCCCTGGCCGATGAGCCAGTCAGCCTCGGCCGCGGTTTGACTGCGCTGGCGCTGCTTCACCAGCGCGCCGAACACGTCCGAGAACGATTCATTGAGCGCGCCGGCCTGTTCCCAATACACCAGTCGCGCTTCATGTTGCGTGACGCCGTGCGTCAGCTCATGAGCGATGATGTCAACCGAAATGGTGAAGCGGTTGAACAGGCGCTCGGCCACCGGCAGGTCTTCATCGCCGTCGCCGTAGACCATTTGCTCGCCGTTCCAGAAGGCGTTGTCATAGCCCCGGTCATAATGCACGGTGGAATCCAGCCGCAGGCCGTTGCCGTCGATGGAATTGCGGCCGTAGATTTCCTTGAACAGTTGGTAGGTCGCGCCCGCGCCTTCATACGCTTCATCCACTGCGGGATCGCCGCTGGCCGCCTGGCCTTCACTGCGCACTTTCTGGCCGGGCAGTGTCTTGCCGTTGCGTGCATCGTAGATGACGCGCTCCAGTTGTTCCGAGCGTGCGAATTTGGCAAGCGCGGCATGCTCGGTCAGCGTTTGGCGCTGGCCGCGAAACTGTTCGGAAACCTCCAGCGTGCGCCTGGCCCATTGCTGCTGGGCCGGTGTGCCGTGCTCCGCGATGCGCTTGAGCATGTGCGGCGGAACGATGCATTGCATCCGGCTGGCGGGTGTGTGCTGAGGCATGGTATGACCTTTTGAGAGTGAGTGAGCTGCCCGGAAGCGCGCCCGCTGGCGAGTAGGGCGCCGTGCTGACACGGCCGGCAGATTCATTCCGGCCGGCCTCAACTTACAACAAAAGCGCAGAAAGTCAATTGGCAATTGCGGGTTATGCCGCGGGCGGATTCCATGCGCCGGCAGCCCGCGCGCGCAGTTTCTTGATTTCTTTCTGCGGCGCGGTGATTTCCGCGCGGCGTTGTGCCAACTCCGCCTTCAGCTTTTCAATTTCATCAGCAGTGGGCGCCGCTTGCAGCAGCCGGTCTTGGCGCTGCCTCTGCTTGCGCATCCGGCGCAAGCTGTCATTGGTGCTGCGCAGCAGTCGGTCTTTCTCCGCCAGCTTGGCTTGCAGCTTCGCCATCGCCGCGTCCTGCCGGCGCAATGACACTTCGCGTTTGCGCAGCGCCGCCCGGATTTCCTGCAATTCTTTTTGCGGCAGGCAAATGGTGGGATGGTGATCCTGTACTGGATTGGCGGGCTGTTGTTGCCAGTCCTCCAGACTGGCAAGCGCGCTGACCAGTTCGGCCGTCAGCTTCGCCAGTCCGTCCGGGCTGGATTCGTACAACAAACAGCGGTATATCTTCACATCGAAGGGAACCTGATCCTTCTGGTTGATGATCATAATCGTCTTGTTGGCAATGGCATGCGCCACGCCCAGCTCGTAGAACACATTCGGCCGCCAATCGGTGAGATCGGCGATGATCACGTCACTCTTGAAAAGGTGTTCGATGATCTGGCGATTGATGTCGTACACGCCCTCCACCTCATCGACGCGCACCGCGGTAAAACCGGTTTGCTGGCAGGCGGGTTTGATCGCTTGCTCGTAAACCGGTCGCAAGCCTTCGTGGAAAGGCATGATCACAAAGCAGAGTTTTTGTCGCTTCGCAGGGGCCATGGTTTTTGGGGTGAATATTGAGGTCAGGCGATCGCCTGGCCGGCCGGCACTACAACAACCCCGCCTGGCGCAAAACTTCGCGGATCTCGCGCCGCGCGGCTTCTTCCAGCGGCAGCAGCGGCAGGCGCGGCGCGCCGCCAAAGCAGCCCAGCTCGTCGAGCGCAGCCTTCAAGCCGGGAACGCCGAGCCGGGTGATGATCAAGCGGCCCACCGGCGCCAGCTTGTTCGCCAAGCCGGCCGCCTCCTGCCAGCGCTGCGCCTGCACCAAATCAACCAATGCCACACACGCCCGCGGCGCGATATTCGACAATGCCAGAATGGCGCCCCGCCAGCCATGCACCAGCGCCGGAAAGAACACGGCATCGGAACCGGGCAGAATCTGAAAATCTCCGGGCGTCTTATCCCGCAGCTCCAGCAGTTGGCTGAGATTGCCGGCGCTATCTTTCATGCCGATGAGGTTGGGATGCTGTGCCAGTTGCGCCACCAGCCCGGCGGCCAGGTTGAGGTTGGTGAATTTCGGCACATTGTAGATCAACACCGGAATCGGCGAGGCTTCGGCAACGGTTTCGAAATGCCGGCGCAGGGCCTCGTTCGACATGCTGTCGCGGTAGTAAGCGGGCGTCAACACCAGCGCGGCCTCGGCGCCCTGGTCGGCGGCCTGCAGCGTGAAAATGCAGGTGGCTTCGGTCGACTCCAGGCCGGTGCCGGCGATCATGGTTTTGTTGGCGGGGATCGCGCGCCGCGCCACGCGCAGCACTTCCAGTTTTTCAGCGCGGCTGAGCAGCGGCGCCTCACCGTTGGAGCCGAGCACGAGATAGCCGGCCAGTCCGGTGTCATGCAGCCGGTTGAGATTTTCCGCCAGGCGATGCGGCGCAAACCGGCCGTTTTCGAACGGCGTCGGAATGGGCGGGAAGATACCGTGCAGATCGAGCGCCATGGGCCTTTCGCTTTCTTGCTTGAGGCTGTTTCGTGTCGGTCTGAAAACGTTTCAACCTCGGCTCAGCCGAGGCTTCCAAAATGCGGGGTGCGGTGAAAACTCCGAGGATTTTGCTGCAGCGGCCAAGCCATTGCAGGAGCCTACTCTCTAAAGTTCGCGATTTCGGACGGACAGGAGTTCTTTGCCCGTTCGGCAGGCATTGTTTGCAGCGCGACTTGGCGCGAGGCAATGCCTGATGCGCATTCGCGCTCATACTTGTTCGAGCCGAAATATAATCGCCTGAGGTTGCAAAGCCAGAATAAATTTTACCGAAAATAAAAAAGGCCCGAGCCTTTCGACCCGGACCTCTTGGCTGTGAGGGGGAGCCACAATTCCAAAGTACAGCGTTATTGACGAAGGCGTCCGACTTGGCGAGAGCCGCAGCGTGTTTTGAGCCTCCTGCTCACAAAGTCCTTTGGAGATGTCCTGAGTTGTCAGAAGCCAGCTCATCACAACGGAGCCGGACGCGCTTGGGTGCCGACTTCCTGTCGGCGACGATTGCTTATCTGCTCTATTTCATTTGCAAGTGCCGTGCCGCGTCCAGGCTTCTGGGGCCGCGGGGCCTGCAGTTTTTGCGTCCACTCAACTAAGCCGTTGTATTCCTGCCAGTTGTCCCGGAAACCGGCAGCGGCGCTGTGCACCGCCTCAACTGCCAAAATTGAAATGTTTCGATACAAAAGTGAACTCGCAATTACATTCTGTTCCACCCGGGCCGTTTTGCGCAACGATTCGTTGCGTCGCCGCCGCGCAACTGCGAACGCTACTGCGCAAAATTATCGCACCACTGCCAGCTTGCGCGTGGCTGCGAAGCCTCCGGCTTCCAAATGATAAAAGTAAATTCCACTGCCCACCAGCCGGCCGTGCCGGTCGAGTCCATCCCAGCGCACGGCGTGATACCCCGCCGGCTGCATGCCCAGCACCAACGCACGAATCTCCTGGCCCAGCGCATTGAGAATGCGCAGCCGCACCACGCCGGCCTCCGGCATCTGGTAGGAAATGATCGTGGCGGGATTGCAGGGATTGGGGTGATTCTGCCTCAAGGCAAAAGTCGCCGGCGGTTTCTCGCCGGTCGCTGCTGCAATGCCGGTCACCACTACGGCCACTTCGTTGGAATGCGGGCTGGAATTACCGCTGCTGTCCGTGGCCGTCACGACATAGAACCAGGCCTGGTTCGGCGCCGCGCTTGCATCCTCGTACCAGGCCGCACGCGTGTTGGCCAGCGCCGGGCTGGAATAGTCACCGCTGGTATGGCTGCGCAGGATCGTGTAGAACGCCGGAATCTCATTGGGTGGCGGATTCCAATGCAGCGTGATGCCGGCCGCGGTGATTTGCGCCTCCAGCTCATGCGGCGCTGCCGGCGGCAGGTTGTCCACCGAAGTTCCGCTCACAATGTTGGAGTTCGCAAACACCTCGGGGTTGGCCGCGTGGCCGGAAACGTAAAACGCAGTGGCGATGCCGTCACCGCGTGTTCGCGCGATGAAATGATAGCTCGAATCTCCGCGCGCGGGCAGCGTGCCCACCGGTTCCCAGGTCAGGCTGGCAGCGGCCCTGCTGCGATGAGACTTGCCGGTTGTATCTTGCGGCAGGCCGCGCCAAATTCTGTAGTATGAGATGGCCGCACCGCTTGCAGCGTCATCAGCCGGTGCCGCTGACCACAGGAGTTGAACCTGCTTGCCCTGGTCTTCGGGAACATCGCTAACGCTGCGCAACTGCGGCGGCTGCAAGCTCCGGCCTGAAAGGGCGATTTGCCACAAGAGCCAAAAACCGTCGCCCCGACTTTCATAGCGGAAGCGAATCGCCACATTCCGCCGGCCGGCCGCCAGCGGCGTGAGATCCAATGCCGCCGGATTCATCGGCGCAATCACGATCGTTGTATCGCTGTACTTGATGCCCGTTTGCGGATCCGTGCCCAAGCGCTGATCGAACACCTCGTTCCAAGTCTGCCCGCTGTCACTGCTGACTCCCACGGCGAGGCGCGAGTAGGTTGCGCCGCCGGCTGCCAAGCCTTTGAAGCTCAGGCGGGCGTTCGCAGCCGCGTTGCTGAAGTCCAGATCGGGAATAATCAGATCTTCCACCTGGTGCCGTCCGGCAGCGTCGGCCAGAATCAGCGCGCCACGGAAGTCATAATGCGGACTGCGACCGGTATGCCAGGTCGCCGCGCCGGCTGCGCCGTGGGATTGCACCTGCAAACCCATGCGTTGCAGAGTTGCCGGAGTGGAATCGAATGGCGCCTCCTCCAGATTTGCCGCAAACACGAGCTGCTCCGGCAGTACCAGCAGTCGCGAATAGGCGCCGGCACGCAGGCGGGCATCGTCATCCTGCAGCACGCTGGTGGTATCGTTGAACGCTGCTTCATCCCCGCCGGCGTGAGTGTAAGCCGTGAGGGTGTAGAGTCCGGGTGCTTCCGGCGTCCAGGTTTGCTGCGCCGGAATGACGGCAGTGCTGTCCGGCAAGAGCAATTGTGCCGATGCGCCGCTGAGCTGAAAAACACCCTTGCCGGTGGAATCGCGCACCGTCGCCTGCCAGGTGAGGTTGGTTTGATATTCGAGTCCGGTGTTCGCCACCTTGAGGCCGAAGCGCAGTGCGCGTCCAACCACGGCTGGAAACGGTGCAACGATCTCCACGGCGGCCACATCGCGATCGGGCTTGGCAATGCCGCTCACCGTGATATCGTCAATTTGAATGCCGCGGCGTGGCAGCGAAGTTTTGGAGGCAACATAGACCAGGCCCAGGCGAATGCTGTCTCCCGGCACCACCGACCCATTCGAGCCTGCGAGCAGATCAATGCCGAGCCAACCGGGAGCGATGATGGCCCAGGCAGGTGCGGGATTGGGAATGCCTTGCAAGACGGCAAGCTGATTCCCCGGCGCAAAGCCGGCGCGCACCATGCGCGTCTCGCCGGTTTCGCCGCCGTTGTCGGAGAAGAGCGTTGTGCTGCCGGCCGTGACTTTGATCTCGTCGAGCGCGAACACGGTGCCCGGCGCGACGATGGAAAAATCGCCGCTGTGGGTGAAACGGATTCTCACTTTGGTGCCGATGAACGCGGCGAGATTCAAGGAATAGGACTTCCAGGCAGCGCCGGCCTCGCCGCCGGTGAAAGCAATCAGCGTTTTGTAGCCGGCAAAATTGTCGCTGGAGACTTCGACGGTGTTGTAATCAAAATTCGCCTCGGTGAAAGACTGATAGAGAAACGACAACCGCACCGGCTCCGCTGCGCGCGTGAGATCAATTTCCGGCGTGATGAGAAACTGCCGGAGGAATTCCGTGTAGTGGCCGGTGTCGGGAACAGTGCAGCGCCAGGCACTGCGGCCGGCGCCGGGATTGCGGCTGTCAAAGGCCCACAGCGTTTCCGCGCGACCGGCGTAAATCCGCAATTGTGCCTCGGGATCGGGTGCGTCCCAATCCAGCGCAAAGCTCAGGTTCACATGACGCAGCCTGCCGCCGGTTTCCGCGAGAATCTCCGGCAGCCGGATAACCGGCGAGAGCAACATGTCGGTTTGAATCGCAGCCGCCTCGGTTTCCCGCCAACTGCGGCTGCCGCTGTTGGCATTGCCGATGATGAGTTGCCAGTCGCTTTTCCCTGCGTTGGCGAAGCCGTCTTCCTGCGGGGTGCTGCCCCAACCGGCGGAGACCTGCCAGGCCATTGCGCCCCCCTCGAAATTATCGTGAAAGATCACTGGCATGGGCGCGCCGGCAGAGGCGCTGCCGGCAGGGCGGTTGAGGCGCTGCCAGTGTTCCAGATCTTTGAGTTTGGTAATTTTTTCTTCTCGTTGCCGGTCGCGTTTCAGATCACCCGCCAGAGTTTCGGCAAGATTTGTGAAGAGGGCGAGCAACAGCACGGGCAGGCAGACGATGAGGCGCGGCATTGCGGAACTCCTGCGGTATGAGCAGCGGACGGGTTGTTTGTCGTGCAGAGCTGGCGTGCAAACAGGCGGCGCGCCGGAGAGCGCGCGTCGCCCGGCGGACCGGGCGTTCAACCGCGCTGGCGCGTGTCCGACCGGGTCAGTTTGCATAAGCATATATCTACCAGCAAAGCGGCCTACTGCAGCAGGCGGCCGCGGTCAGGAGTGACAAATCGCGGCCGTCTGGACGCTTGCGCCGGCGTCCGGCCCCTCGGTGCAATGGTTTCGCTGTGATCGAGTCGGGTCATGAGGCACAATGTTTCGCTTGGCATCAAAGCGCTTTTTTGTTATTTTGCCGGCCATTCGAACTGGGGAAATCGGGCGGAAATTGACGAGAGCTGAGGAGGACGTTCTCCGCGCGGCACTGACTTGACCAGGTCGAGTGAAAAAGCTCACTTCGCAGCGCGAACAAACAGCAACTCAAAGAGAATTGCCAACGGAAAGAAGCAAGCCGAGCGATGGAAAAGGTTTCTATCAGTTGGAAATACTGCTTTGCGGTTGAGGCAACAATTTCCCGTTCAAGGAGCCAACTTCCCACTCCTGTCAAAAGAGGGGAGTCTTAACCATTCTATTGATTCGCTTCTCTCTTCTCTCTCAGAAGCGGCGGCTGGACAAAGCGAGTTGTTGCGCAGCAACAAACCCGATTTGACCTTCTCAAGCGAATCGAGCGGGCCAGGCACTTTCACGCTTCTCGTTTGCCTGCGTCAGGCAGAAGAAATCAGTCTTTCACCATAACTCGAGGCAGAAGATGAGTACTCCGGAAGTGGTTTTTCTCAGCGGTGTGCGCACGCCGTTTGGCGCGTTTGGCGGCGCGCTCAAAGACTTGACCGCCACTCAGTTGGGCGTGATTGCCGCCAAGGCCGCGATTGCCCGTGCCGGCATCAGTGCCGCCGAGGTCGAGCACGTGATCTTCGGCAATGTCATGCAAACCTCACAGGATGCGATTTACCTGGCGCGCCACGTGGGTCTGCAGGCCGGCTGCCGCATCGAAACCCCGGCACTCACAGTGAATCGGCTGTGCGGCTCGGGTTTCGAAGCCATTGTGCAAGGCGCGCGCTTGCTGCAGCTCGGCGAGGCGGAAGTTGTTTTAGTGGGCGGCACCGAAAGCATGAGTCAGGCGCCGCATGTCATTCGCGGCGCGCGTTGGGGCCTGCGATTGAATGCCGGCAAGCTCGAAGATTACTTGTGGGAATCGCTGCTGGACGCACAATGCGGCTTCACCATGGCGCAGACCGCGGAAAATCTCGCGGACAAGCATGGCATCAGCCGGCTGGCTTGCGACGAGTTTGCCCTGCAAAGTCAGCAGCGGGCCGCCGCCGCCTGGGAGCGCGGCCTCTTCCAGGAGGAAGTCGTACCGGCCGAATTGCCCGGCAAGAAAGGCAGCGTCACACACTTTCAGCGCGACGAACATCCCCGCCCCGACACCACCCTCGAAATCTTGTCGAAGCTCGCGCCTTATTTCAAGAAAGACGGCACCATCACCGCGGGCAATGCCAGCGGCATGGTTGACGGTGCGGCGGCCATGGTCATGATGACGGCAACGGCGGCGGCCCAGCGCGGTTTGCAGCCGCTCGGCCGGCTGGTGAGTTGGGGTTTCGCCGGGGTGGAGCCGAGTTTGATGGGTATTGGACCGGTGCCGGCCAGCCGGCAAGCGCTGCAACGTGCCGGCCTCCAATTGAAGGCGATGGATTTGGTGGAAATCAACGAAGCGTTTGCGCCGCAATACCTGGCGGTCGAAAAAGAGTTGGGATTGAATCGCGCGACCACCAATGTCAACGGCGGCGCGATTGCCATTGGCCATCCGCTCGCGGCCAGCGGCACGCGCTTGACGCTGACGATTCTGCACGAGCTGCGCCGGCGCCGGCAGAAATACGGCCTGGCCTCGGCCTGCATCGGCGGCGGGCAGGGCGCGACGGTGATCGTGGAAGTGAAGTAGGCGCCGATCGGAGCGGCAGATCCGCGCTGCGCTTTGGCGATGAGGAAAGTATTGCCGGCGCCCCAACCCGGGAGACGCCGGCATCATCAAACACAGAGTGGCGCACTTAGAAACGCTGTCGACTCAACTGGAATCCCATCGAAGCAATCTGTGTTTTTTCGGTGGGATTTTGCTTTGGTGGGCAAAATGGAGTTCAGAAGCGATGAGAGAGATTTGCTTCTGATTGGGGGACGAGTCTCGCAAAGCGCGGTTCTGCCGACAGCGCGGGCGAATCGATTGGCGCCATGGGCAGCAGCACGTGAAACGCGGAGCCTTGTTGCGGCACGCTGGTGACTTTGATGCCGCCGCCGTGCGCCTCGGCGATCGCGCGCGCCAGCGGCAGCCCAATCCCCAAGCCGCCGCCCAAAAATCCCGTGGCGCTCGAGCTGTGCAGATCGGTGTTTTGCACTTCGTAGAATTTTTCGAAAATCCTGCCTAATTCCTCCGTGGCAATACCCACCCCGCTGTCCTTCACGGTGATCACCCAAAACTCATGGTCGTGCGTCAGCGCAATGTCGATCGTGCCGCCGTCGGGCGTGAACTTAATCGCGTTTTGCACCAGCTCGGCGAGCATGAGTTTGATCTTGAGGCGATCAGCGGCGAGGCTGCAGTTTCTGCCGGCGGCCTGCCAATTCACATTTTGGTTGCGCGCGCGCGCGGCCAGCCGGAATTCTTGCACCACTTGGGTGATGACCGCCGGCAGGTCGACGCGCTCGCGGCGGAGCTGCCAGACTTTGTGCTCGAGGTAAAGAAGATTGGTCATGTCGGTGACGATCTGCTCGACGTCCGCGACCGCGGCGTGCAACACTTGCATGCATTCCGCCCGTTCCGCTTCGCTCAGCTCGTTTTGCCGGGCCTCGCTGAGAATGGCGAGATAGCCCTTGAGATGACTGACCGGCGTGCGCAGCTCGTGGGAGGCGATGGCAATGAATTTGTCTTTCATCACCTGCAGTTCGCGCAGTTTTTCGTTGGCGCGCTTCAGCAGCAAGTTTTCCTGGCTGAGGTGGATTTTCTCGCGGCATTTGGCGACCGCCAGCCGGATTTGATCCGCCTTGAGCGGCTTGAGCAGGAAATCGAACGCGCCCTGCTTGAGCGCGGCCACCGCGACTTCGATGGTGGCGTAACCGGTCATGATAATTACTTCGAGATGGGGAAAATCGCGCTTGACGGCTTTGAGCAACTCCATGCCGTCCATCGCGGGCATCTTGAGATCGGTGAGCACGATTTCCACGCCGGGGTGAGTGCGCAACAATTCCAGCGCGAGCAGGCCGTTTTCGGCGGCCAGCACTTCGCAGTCGCTGCGCTCCAGGGTCAATTGGCAGACGTGCCGCACGACGCGCTCGTCGTCGGCCACCAACAGTTTGGTCCGGTTTGCCATGAGGCCAGGTTTGTTTGATCGATGTGCGCGCCGGGATTTGCGGCAGGCGGCACGATTTCTTTCGCCGGGATGAGCGGCATTTGCAGGATTTGAAATCTTGGCCTTACAAATGCAATGCCATTGCCGAGCAAGGCAGACCGGAGCGGTTTTGTTGCAGCGTTTTAACTTTATCCGCGGGGAGGGAGCGCTTGGCCGCGCCGAAAGCCACAGGCGCGACGGCCCAATCGGTTAAAGGTGCGAGGCTTTGCGTTTCGGCTGGCGGAGCTTGGGAGGCTGTGTGCGGGCGGTGGAGCGCGCCTTGTGACGCTTCGCGTTTTCCTGTTTCTCGAATTCGCGGGCAACTTCGTGGATGAATTGCACGACTTCATCATCCGGTTTGAGCGCCATGGCTTCTTCGCTGCAAATCATCGCGGCGCCGGCATTGCCGCGCATCATGTAGGCGAAGGACAGGTCTGCCAGAAAGCGTTCGTTGGTGGGATCGAGTTTGATCGCCTGCTTCATCAAATCAAAGCCGCGCTCGTGCTCGCCGCGCTCGTCGAGCATTTTGCCCAGGTAGTGAATGGCGGCGGGATGCTCCGGAAAACGCTGATAGAGCTTTTGAATCATCTCCCACGCTTCTTCCTGCCGGCCGGCCAGGCACAGGCAGTTGGCCAGTTGCACGTAATGCTCGACGCCCTCCGGATTCATCTTGACGGCGGCAGCGAGATATTTTTCCGCGGCGGCAATCTCTCCCGCGCCGATGTAAAGGCGGCCGATGTATTCGCACACTATGGCACGCGCCATGGTGGGGATGTTGTCGTCGGCCAGGATGGTTTGATAGATGGCCATCGCCTTCTCAAACTCCCCGTCTTCCCACAGTTGCTCTGCCTCGGCAAAACGCTTGTCATCTTTGCGCATCTTTCTTCCCTAATTTCGAGAACTCGAGTCCCTTTTTGAAGACGGCCTTCGTCCTGAGGGGAGAACCCGCCGTTTTGCAGACGGTTACGAATTGTCCTTTACATGCGCGGGCTGATCTTCGCGTAAGTGAATCATGATTTCAATCCGGAGGAGGGAGTATCTTCGCGCGCGCCGGCACGTCATCGCGACATTTGTCCGGCGGCGCAAGAATAATAAAAAATAACGCGCGAGTCAAGATAATCATTGTTCAAAATGCCTCACAGTCGCCCTGGCGTTCGCCGGCTGTCGAAATGATGTGACTATCGGTATGGTATTTGCCTTTTTTCGCGGCGGTCTCGCACGCATTGGCTGGCAAGACCAGGGCAATTGTTACATCCCGTTCACGAATCTCTCCAAAATCCGCTGAAAACAATTGCCGCGGTTTGGAGCAAACGCGGATTCGTGCTGCTTGGCCTTTTCATCATTGCGATTTGGTAATGACCCAAAACCGTCTCAACATCGAACAGCCTGCCTCACAAGCGATCAAAACCCTGGCAGCGTTGCTGTGTGCGCTCGCCCTCTTCACCACCGCCTGTCAAAATCAATTGCTTAAGCAAGCCGAGTTCTTTGAGCGCAGCGGCCAGCCGGACAAATCGGAAATCGCGCTGTTGCGCCATCTCCAGGACCACCCCAATGATGCCCGGGCACGCTTCTGGCTTGCTGAGCTGCAAGGCAGCCAAAAGAAATTCGCCGACATGGTGACGGCCCTGGCGCACGTGGAAGAGCAGGATCGCCGCTGGCGCGAGGCCGCGCTCAATCTCAAAGAGAAATACTGGCGGGAAAATTACAATGAAGGCGTCCGTTCGCTGGCGCTGACACAGATTCCCGAAGCGGTCGTTGCGTTGCGTCATGCCGTCGCGATTCTGCCCGAGCGCCACGCGGCCTATCCGCTGCTGGGCGCCGCGCTGCTGGCGAATCAGCAACGCAATGAAGCGCGTGCGGCCTTTGAGCAGGCGCGCCGCCTCGACCCTGACGATCTCGATTCCCGGCATGCTTTGTTGCGCCTGCATTTTGACAGCGGACGTTACCCGGAGACCATCGCCCTCAGCGAAGAAATCCTGCGGCGGTTCCGCGATGACTTGTCCGCCTTGCGCGCCGCCGCGCTCGCGCTCGAGCGTATGGCCGGCGCCGCCCACAGCGATTCGCTCAACGCCGCTGCAGAAGCCGCGCTCAAACGGCTGCTGCTGCTCTCCATGAGTGTGGAGGATTTTGCCGCGCTCGGCGGCCACTACTATCGCCGCGGCGATTACCGCAGCGCCGCCCTCCAGTTCGAAGAGGCCGCCCGCCTGGAGCGCGGCAACAAAGACGTGCTGCGTTATCTCGGCGATTGTGCCTGGCAGCTCGGTGATTTTGCGGCCATGGCCAAATGGTACACGCGGCTGCTGCTCAGCCAGCCCGCTGATGTGGAAGCCGTAAAAAATCTCCTGATTGCCGAACAAGCGCTGGGCCGCACCGCTGAAGTCGAACGGCTGAAAGCGCAGCTTCAACAGTTGCAGGGAAGCATCGAATGAGAATGTCCGATTTCCGCCCGAGTTCCATCCGCCGCGCGTTTCGCCAATCGCGTCGGCATTGCCTCCCGCGCGCCGGCGCAGCCCTGCTGGCGGTGTTGCTCTCCGCTACCGCCGCCGCGGCGCAGTTGCGCGTGCTTGCGGTTTCTCCACCGGCAGACGATCTGCATGCGACCCCCAACGCCAGTGTGCGAGTGACTTTTGACCAGGCGCTCGACGAGACCGCACTTCCGCTGCGACCGTTGCGGGTGTGGGGCAGTTATCGCGGGGAGTATGCCGGCGCGCTCAGCTATGATGCTTTCGCCAATCAGTTGTCCTTTACGCCTTTTCAAAGTTTCATCGAAGGCGAAGAAGTGACGGTGGTGCTGCGCCGGCCGCTGCGCAGCCGCTCCGGCAGCACGCTGGCACAGCCGCTGGTGTGGCGGTTTCTCGTGGCCACACCGCTGGGCACGGCGCGCTTCGAACCGGCGGTGATCGACCTCAGCGCTGAACGCAGCCAGGAGCCGACGCAGATACTGCCCGCGGATTTCGACAACGACGGCTTCGTGGATTTGGCCGTGGTGCATCGCGGCTCGCATCAAATCACGCTGCTGCAGAATGTCTTTCAGCAAACCGCAGGCGCGGCGTTGGTGGCGATGAAGCGGACGCTGGCGACGCAATCCACGCCGGCGAGTGCGGCGGCCGCAGATTTCAACAGCGACGGCCGGCTGGATCTTGCCGTCGCGAATTTCAACAGCAACACCGTGCAGGTGTTCATCGGCGACGGCATTTTCGGTTTCAGCGCGCCGCGCGTGTTTGACACCGGCGAGCATCCCAGCGATCTCATTGCCCAGGACTTTGATGGTGATGGCGATCTCGATCTCGCTCTGACCTTGTCGGGCAGCGACCGGCTGGCGCTCATGCGCAACGACAGTCTCGGCTTCTTCAGCGAATCCCAACGACTGGCGGTGGGCGCGGCGCCCAACAAAGTCACCGCCTGGGATTTCGACGGTGACAATGATCTCGATCTCGCCGTGGCCAACAGCGGCAGCCGCGCTCTCACGATTTTTCGCAATGATGCTGCCGGCACTTTTTCCGCTGCCGGCACGGTGGCAGTGGCGCTCACGCCCGTCGATTTGAAAACCGGCGACCTCGCCGGCCGCGGCGCGAATGCCGTGGGCGACGGCCGCCGCGAACTCGTGGTGCTGGGATCGGATCTGCCGTTTCTCGGCAAACCCTCCGGCGCCGCGGCCGCGGGCAGCTCTGAGGTTGCGGTGATTGCATGGAACGCCGGCAACGGCACCTTCACAGCGGTGCAGAGCCTGACACTCAACGGCCGGGCACAATCCTTTGTCCTCTGCGATGTCGATTCTCTCGACGCAAGCACGCCGGCTTCGCCTTACCAGCCCGATCGCGATCTTGACATTCTCTTCACCCGTTTTTGGGAAGATGGCGTGGCGTGGCTGCGCAATGCCGACAATGCGCCGTTGCATCCTGCTGCCGTTGCCGAACTGGATTCCGTGCACAGCGCCAAGGCGATTGCGGCATTCGATGTTGATCGCGACGGCGACAATGACTTCGTGGTTTCCAACTATCTCGACAATCAGCTCGTCATCTATCGCAACGGCGGCCAGCGGGTCACGCCCTGCGGTTTGGTGGATTCCCTGGGCACGCCGGTCACCACCATTGATTTCGGTGCGGTGCCGGTGGGCGGTACCGGGCTGGCAACCTATTTTCTGGCGAATCCGACTTCACTCGATTTCCTGTTCACGGCCACGCTCAGCGACAGCATTCATTTCCGCCTGCTGCCGGTGCGCGGTTCGCTGCCGGCCGGCGAAATCGTACCGATTCGCTTGGAATTCGCGCCCAGCGACACCCTGCCCTACACCGCGATCTTGCTGCTCAAGTTGAATGACTATCTCAACACCTCCGAAAGCTGCGCCATTGTCCTGCAAGGCCGCGGCGTCCGCCCGCTGCTCCATCTGCCGCAAACCGAGATCGACTTCGGGTGCGTGCCGCCGGGCGCCACTTCGATTCGGGAGTTGATTCTCGAAAATCGCGGCAACTACGAGCTGGAAATCCTGGGCGCAGCCACGAGCACGAACAACTTCATCGCCTTGACCAATTTGAACGGCTTGCGCCTCGCGCCCAATGCCGCGGTGAGAGCCTCCTTTGCCTTTCGTCCCGACCGGCTGGGCGCATTCAGCGACAGCCTGCGGATTCGCACTTCCGATCCCAGCCAGCCGTTGCTCAAGGTGTATTTCCGCGGCTGTGGCTCATCGAGCGCGCCGGTGATCACCTCGCCGGATACACTGCGTGCCACCGAGGACGTCGAGGCGATCTACCTTGCCACCGCCAGCGATCCCGATGGGTCGCAACCGGCGTTCCGATTTCTGAACTTGCCACGCTGGCTGGCAGCGATCGGCGATACCGTGCGCGGCACGCCGCGCGAGGGCGACGGCAATACCTCTTTCACCATTATCGCATCCGATGGCTTCTTTGCGGATACGCTGGCCGTCATCGTGCTGGTCACGCCGGTGAATGATGCGCCGGTGTTCGATTCGCTCGGCGCCTTTGTGGTCTTTGAAGAAGAGTTGCTCACCTTCACCGTTGCCGCACGAGATCCCGAAGGTGCAGAAGTGACGCTCGCGGCGACCAGCCTGCCGCCGGGCAGCGCTTTTGCTCCGCAGGGCAATGGCCGCGGCACTTTCACCTGGCGGCCGGCGTTCGGCAGTGCCGGCGCTTACCGCGCGATTTTTGTCGCCACCGAGCAGGCGAATGCCGGGCCGCTGACTGCGAGCCTCACCGTGCCGATCGACGTGATCAAGCGCCTGCCGGATTTGTTCGTGCAGACGCTGACGCGCAATGCCACCACGATCAAACGCAATCAGGCCCTGACGGTCACCGTGGTGTTCGGCGATTCGCTCGCGCCGGTGGCGGAATCGTTTCGCGCCGGTCTGTTTCTCAATAATGCCTTGCTTGCTGACACCACGCTCAACGGTTTGGGCCGTGACCGCCGTGTCAGCTTTGTGCGGGATGTTGTTTTCGCCGAGACTGGCCGCCAAACACTGGAAGCGCGCGTCGATATTGATAATCGCATTCCTGAGATCAACAAGGCGAACAACGTGTTGCGGCTGGAGGTGATGGTGGAGGCCGGTGCGCTGACCGTGGCGCCGAATCCCTTCACGCCCAATGCCGACGGCTACAATGATGAAGTCATCTTCGACTTGCGGGATTTTGCCGGCGAAGAGTTGGAGCTGCGCATCTTCGGCCTGCGCGGCGAGTTGTTGCGTTCCTTCAAAGCGAGCGGCGGCCGGGAATACCGCTGGAACGGCGCCAATGAAAGCGGCGCGCAGCAATACCCCGGCCCGTATCTTTATTTGCTCACGGCTGGCGGCCGGAAGGTTGCGTCGGGCTATGTCGTGCTGGCAAGGTAAGGATCAAGGTTTCAGCTTGTCTGAAATCTGGCAGTGACTGCTCTCTTGAGAAGCATATCCACCGCCACCGTCATCTTGCAGGGATTCTGTGAAGACTCGAGCACAGTGCGAAACATTCCACCTGATTCGCCGGCATGACCTCTCGAGGGATCACTTGTACGAATGCTGGATGACACGGAAAAATCGAGTGAATTCACTAGAACGACAGATGACGCTTGCACGAAAAACCTCCGCCCTCCTGTTGGTGGCGCTGCTCGTGGCCGCCGCGCCGGCGCAGACTCTGCTCGAGCCCCGGCCGCTCGACCTCTGGAGCGGCCATGCCAGTCTGAGCAATCCCGCTGCGATGAGTTACCAGCGCAGCATGCTGCAGGCCGGCATGCGCTTCTATCATCTCGGCTTCATCGAGGGTGCGGCTTCCCGCTTCCGGTTGAACTACATTTCGCTGGTGCTGCCGCGCTGGCTGCCGCAGGAACTGGCCTTTGCCGGACACGCGCAAAACCTGTCGCTGCCGCTTTACAGTCAAACCTATGCCAGTGTGGCGGTGAGCCGTCGGCTGTCGCCGCTGGTGGCGGTGGGTGTGAAAGCAGGTGTGCTCACACGCAGCTATGATCAAAGTGAATTTGTTTTGCTGGATGCCAACGATCCGGTCTTTGCCAACGGCAAGAGTAAAAGCGCGCTCGATGTCGGTGTCGGCGTGACTCTGCGGCCGCTGCCGTTTGTCTCGCTTGCTCTCAGCCGCGATCATCTTAACCAGCCCAACCTGGCGTTGGGTGAGCCCGCGCTGCGCTGGCAGGCCGCGAATCATTTTGCGCTGAATCTGCAACTCGGCAATGTGCAGACTTCGTTGATCAACACGCGTGAACGCGGCGCGGCGCACACCGGCGGCTTCGTGGAATGGAGCCGGCCTGACCTGGGCTTTGCGCGTTTCAGCCGCGATCAGCGCGGCTGGCAGATCGAGGGCCGCGGCCGCATTTACGGCCCGGTGAGCTTGAACTACCTCTTCGATTATCCCAGCAACGAGCTGGCCGGCAACACCACCGGCTCGCATGAGTTTGCTTTTGTGCTGGAATTCGATCGCGTGCTGCGGCTGCCCAGGATCGAGCCGGCGCCGCAGTTCGATTATCCCTTCGAGGCTTCCCCGGACTATTTCCTGACCACGGCGCGCGCGTTGGTCAAGGCCGAAGCCGAGGAGATGCACATTGTGTCGCAGCGCCTGGAGCGCATCATCGCGCCCGATGTGCCGACGCATGCGCTCGCCGCGCTCTCGGTGTATGATCTCGGCAGTCTCGACACCACGCTGCAAGCCCTTCCTGCGGTGACGCCGGTGAGCGTCATTGCCCTCACCGACACCAGTGCGCAGCTAGCCGGCAGCTATTCGACCTTCTACCGGCAGACGCTGGGCCAGCTCTCGCGCAGCTTGATGCAAACCCCGGCCACAGCAGCGACGATTGTGGCCAATCCGCGAGCAATGCCGCGCGCGCTGGCGTTGAAGAACTATCTCGGCAAATCCGCGCTGGGTGAATTGCAGGTTGGCCTGCCGCGCTTCACCAGTGTGCAGGATAGTCTGCGCTTCCATCGCCGCCTCGGACGCAGCGCCATCCTGCCGCAGGAAGAACGCGTTTCACTTTCGCCCTCGGCGGCGGTGTTTCAAATCACCAGCGCGAATTTCTACACGCCGCCGCAGCGCTGGGAGTTGGTGGTCGAAACTGCCGCCGGCGAGCCGGTATGGCGCCTCGCCGGCCACGGCCGTTTACCCAATCAGATTGTGTGGAATTGGCAGGCGAAGAACGGCAAAGTGGTGGCGCCGGGATTTTACTACTACTATCTCACTTGGGAGGGCGCCGAGGGTGCGCTGGGCAAATCGCCGCAGCGCCGGCTCTATGTGCGCAAGCTGCAACGCACGGTGAAGATCGAGGTGAAGCGCAAGCTCGAGGCGGGCGCGGCGCCGGCGGATGCGGTTGAGGTGATTTTGCATCGGTGAATTCAAGCAGCGATTCAAGCAGCGATTCAAATCGCAGCCTGTTAGCACAAGCCGGCAGAAGCCGACTGGCCATGGGCGCGTGGTGAGAGCAGCGATTCAGATCGCAGCCTGTTAGCGCAAGTCGGCTGAAGCCGACTGGCCATGGGCGCGTGGTGAGAGCAGCGATTCAAATCGCAGCCTGTTAGCGCAAGTCGGCTGAAGCCGACTGGACATGGGCGCGTGGTGAGCGAGCAGCGATTCAAATCGCAGCCTGTTAGCACAAGTCGGCTGAAGCCGACTGGACATGGGCGCCTGACGAGTCGCTTTTAAGCGACTTCCGGTAGCAACCTGAGAATTGATTCTCAGGCGACTTCATAATCTCAGGACATGGTCATGCTGGACCCCGGTGTCATTTCGTTTTTCAAATATGGCGCGCCCGAGCTCAAGCAAAACTACCGCAGGTATGTGGCGTGGGGGCTCGCCATCGCCAGTGCCTTGCATCTCACGATGCTGGCCGCACTGCGGGGCTACACTTACTTCTTTCCTGAGGAAGAGCCAGCGCGGGTGGTGCGTATTCAGCTTTATCCCGAGCTGGCGCAGAAGGTGAATTTGCAGAAGGAGACCGTTGCTCTTCCGGCTGAAGCCGGCGCACCGGGCGGTGGCGGATCAAGCTCGCAGCCGGTGGGCGTGGGCCGCGTGCTGGCGGAGCCGGGTGGCGGCACCATGGGCGTGCCCCGGCGCATCGACCTCGCCGCCGAGTTGGGCGATCTCGGCATGGGCCAGCCGAATCTCTCACAACCAAAACTTTCAGGTGCAGGACGAGGGACAGTGACCGGCACGCCGGCCGTGGGCCGCACGGATCTCGCAGCCTCCTGGGATACCGAATTGGGCAGCGGCGGCCTCGATCTCGGCGGAACCGATTTGGAAACCGCGTTGCCTGGCGAGGGCCGCAGTCGAGGTTTCGGCGGCAAGAGTGCCACCGGCGAAGGCATTCGCGTCGGCACGGGCGGCGCCGGCGAGGCCGGATTGGGCCAGGGCCTGGGTGCCGGCGGGGGCGATGCGGGGTTGGGATTGCCGGGCAGCGGTGGCACCGGCCGCGGCGCCAGGAATGGCACCGGCGCCGCCGCAGCCAAAGTGGAATTGAAGAACCTGCAAGACTTTGGCGGCAATTACCGCAGCTTCACGCCCATCTACAAAGCCCTCGCCGAATGGATGCGCAAAAACCCGCGCGACCTGGCGGAAGTCGTTGACCGCTTCATGGGCTATCAACCCGGGAATCTGACGACCTCCGAGACGCTCATGGTGGGTGAGCGGCGTTTCGAGATTTTTCTGCTGTGCGTGGATGCCACTTACGAAGTGCGCGTCTGCCTGGTGGAAGGCAATGAAATCACCTATCTCATCGATCAGGGCTTCAAGAAGCAAAGCAATTTTCTGCGCGTCGGCTCGTTGACGCGCGTGCCCGGACAAAGCGCGATTCATCGCTTTGGCTCGGAACTGCGCGAGGCCTCCGATCAACGCGCCCAACAGTTCTATCAAATCTTCCTGTCCTGGTGGGAGACGGTGAGGCACGAGGTCGAATGAAAAGCATGGCAAAGGATTTGGGAAATAGCAGAATGTCGCAGCAACGCCAATATTTCACGAGATGCAACTACGCAGTGCAATGGAACTCCCGGGCCGCGCTGGCGCTGTTGGCGGCCTTGTTGTTGACCGCCTGCGCCGGCAGCCGTTCCGGCAAGCTGGGCCAGCGCGCCGCGCCTCTGTTGGTGCCCGCCGGCGTCGACAGCAGCGTCGCTGCTGCCGCCGATTCCACTGCGAAAACGCTGTTCGTCGAATACCCACAGCAGCAGCAGGCCCGGCAGATTGCCGATTCTTCCGTTGCCAAGGTGGAGAAGAGTAATCGGCTGTGGGAGATCTTCAGCGGCCGGACGGATTCGCTGGTGGTGGATTCGGTGGCGGCAATCAACCGCTTCAACGAGGCCGGCCGGGAATTGCAGCGCGCTGTGGCCCTCGACAAAAAAGCCGCAAACGACCCCGCGCCGGAGCAAATTCGGCGGCAGGCCTTGCAAGCTCTGGAAACCGCGCGCGCGGGTTTCGAGCTTTCTCTGCGGCTGAATCCGTTTGACGCCACCACGCGCTTGTGGCTGGCGCGCACTTATCAACTTCTCGCCCGGCGCTTTTTGGATGAACGCAATCACCGCAAGGCCGCGGAAGTGCTGGAGTCGCTGGTGCGCGTGCAAAAGGATCAGCACGGACTCTTTGCCCGCCTGGCGGATTGCTACTTTGCCCTGCAGGAATACCAGCCGGCGCTGCAAAATTTTCAGCAAGCCGAGCGCGTGCTGGCGGCCACCGCGGTTTTCGGAGTTCCGCCGCATGAGCCGCTGACGGAACGCAACATCGCCGCGGCCACCGACAGTAGCCAGCGCTTTCTCTATCTTTATTATCAAGGGGAATGCTACATCAAGATGCGGCAGGCGGATTCCGCGCTGGCGGTGCTGCAGCGCGCCGTGACCTTCGCGCAGAATTCCCAAAACCGTGAGGCGGCGCAGGCCAATTTGCGCTGGATCAACTGGGACGACGGCAACATCGCGGCTGCCGAGGCCCGCGACACGCTGCTCGGCCTGGTCGATCAGCAGAAGCACGCCGAAGCCGCTGCCGGCATGGCGCGGCTACTGCCCATGCTCAAGACCAGCCGCACGCGCCAGGAGATGACCTGGCGTCTCGCCACGCTGGAATTCAATCATCTCAACCAACCCGACAAAGCCCTGCTCGCCATGCAGGTAGTCGTCAAGGAGACCACAACCAACACGGACAGTATGGCACAAAAATTTCGCGATACCTACGGCGCCATGTGCTTCAATCAGGGCCAGAAAATGCTGGCCGCACGCAAGTTCACCACGGCGCTCGCCTATTTTCAGCAAGCAGCGGAGATCGACTGGAACTACCGTGCCAAAAGCTACCTGGAGCTTGCCCGCTTGGCGGCCAACGATCCCAAACGCGCCGAGGAGTTTGCCCGTCTGGCGCTGGCTGCCGCCGACCAACTCGAGTTGCGGGAAGAAATCACGGGTTACGAATTGTTGACGCAGGCGCTCAAGCGCCAGGGCAAGTTCGACGAGGCCCGCCGCCAGTTTGAAAAATACCGCGAGCTGGTGAGCGGCGGCCGACGGCAAACGAACTGAGGCCCGCCGTCCGGCAACGTAAGTTCAGCAAGAACAGAAAAGATGAAATGACGAAAAGATTCGAGAAGATTTGCCGGCTGCTCCTGGTAGCCGGCCTGCCCTTCGCCGCCTGGCCGCAGCCGCAAGCGAGCGTCGACCAGAGACTGATTCGCGTGGCCACGATCACGCAACCGGGGCTGATCGACTTCTTTTTGATGGAGTTTCTCATCACCGACAGCCCGGTGATGAAAATGGAAATCATCGATGCCACTGCCAACGGCTTTGGCGTGGAAGACATCGTCAAATGCTATCCCTCCGAGCGCATCTATGTGCCGACGCCCTCGGACACGGCACAGATGGTGATGAACGCCTGGCACTTTGCCGCCAATTTTCAAGTCGTGACCCAGAACAGCCCGGCAGAGGTTTTCGAGGGAACCAAAACCGACGCAGCGCAGAACGGGATTCTGGCGGGACTTCTGCGCGGACTGGAGCGCAACTACCAGGATCTCCCCATAAAGCTTTATTTTGAGCGCGACCAGCAGACTGCGACCTTCGAAATCTGGGGCCACAACCCGGTCAAGCTCAAGTACAAACCCGCTCCGCCGGTGATGCCGGACACGGTGACGGCCTACGATGTCGTGCACGTACTGCGGCAGGACACCCTCATCGTCGCCGACACCACGCTCTATGACGTGTTGCTGATTCAGCGCACGGTCAGTGACACCGTGTTCGTCGGGATTGACGAGGCCAGCGGCCATAGCCCCGCAGTCAACCCTGGCCGTCAGACCCCCGCATTTCTACATGAGCCAAGGAGCAAGAAAAATTAGAGTTGGTCGCCGTTGCACACGGTGAAACGAAAAATCCCCAGGACGCATGCGGCCTCGGGGATTTTTTTTTCGCATCAAACAGGTCGATCTCATCCACTGTGCCGCATCCAGAGTGATGCAGGACCCCTGCCGGTCAAACCCCAGTGGTAAAATTTCAGGCGGTTCAAGCAAGGGGCCAGAATTGGAAATGTAGCACTCGGCGGCGCTCCCGGCGCGCGTGGCTGTTCAGTCTGGCAAAAAATATTTTTGGTGTATTTTTGTTTCTGGTCATTATGACAGGTGGATTGAAACAAGAAATCTCACAAATCGGTCGGCGAGAACCGCCTTTCCGGCCTTTCTTAAATCATATAAAGACCTGTTAATTTTTATATTGCGACACAAGGTGAGGTCAAATCAGATAGCCTGTGTTTTATGCATTAGATTGAAAATATAGTAAGTATGACAAGTCTACAGCTCAGAAATATAGATGCCGGCTCTTCACAAAATTTCTCTTGCATCTCCTGACCCGATTGCTTATACTCCCCGCACATTTTTAAGACAAGGGGATTAATGTTCACTAAATCATCTAGAGCAATTTTTTTGCAGAATGAAGCCAGGACACGACCATTTCGAGGTGAAGACGATCTGATATAAGTACAATATAAAAAGGCTCTAGTAGCCAATTCAGACAACTTTCCGCGCCTCTTGGGCGCGTTTTGTTTTCTCAGGGTGATCGATTTCTGACCTTTGCGCGCGAAAACTGATTCAGTCTCGAACATAAAAACACAAGAGCACAGCATCGGTTTTAAGTGTTAAGGCTATATAAAACAGCTTATTCATTTGATGGCATGGTATCTGCTTAAAGGGAAGGCGTACTCCCCCAGGGCTAGCAAGAAAATAACGAAATTAGTATTTGTTTTGTTGAACCTTAGGTTGGAACAACCAACCCCATTCTTTTTGGCAATCATCACGTTGAACATACTTACGGAGGAACAGATGTCAACAGGAGAAAATCAGGGAGGAAAGAACGTCAAACGTCGCATCACTTCCAAAATCTTCCTGTATGGTCTCTTGGTTGCGATCTGCCTTACTGCGACGGGCGTGAGCATCAAGTACTACACGCTCTCGCAACTGCAAGACACCAAGATCGGCGAGCTTGAGCGCGTGCTGCATGAGTTGCGCGGCGCGATGAATGTTGACACCGTCAGGCAGTACAGCATTCAGAAAGTCATCGCCATCATCGACCGCTTCAACCCGCGGATGGAATCCAGCCTGAAGTACGAGATCGCCAACACGATCTACGAAATGAGCGTGAAGTATCCCAACCTGGACATCGACCTCATTTGCGCCACCATCACGCACGAAAGCGGCCGCACCTGGAACCCGGAAGTCATCTCGCACGCCGGGGCCATGGGCTTGATGCAGGTCATGCCGGCCACCGGCATGTACGTCGCCGCTTATGAAGGCGTCAATTGGTCCAGCCCGGAAGACGTGCTCTACAACCCGATCCAGAATATTCGCATTGGCTGCCGCTATCTGTCTTCACTGATCACGGACTACGACCTGGACGGTGGACTGGCGGCTTACAACGGCGGCGAGCGCCGCGCGGCCATGTGGATCAAGGCCAACCGCGAAGATGGCATCCTGTGGGACGAAACTCAGAAGTACATCCCCTCCGTCAAGAAACTCTACACCGAATACCGGCAAATGACGATGTAGCCGGCAGCACGCCTTTTCCAAGCCCCAATCAATCGCAAGGTTGATCGGGGCTTTTTTGTTTGCACCCGTAAAGTTCGACAGTCGGGCGGGTTAAGTTCAATATTCATGTAAAGAATCCCCCAAAGTCTTCGCTACACGGCTTGTCCCAAAAGAGGCTTTACTGAGGTTTCGAGCTTCCCCGCAGCAGTACCGGTCAGCCGGGTTGGGCGAACTGCGGGTCGCCAACTCGGCGTGGTCGTTGCGTTCTTTTCCGCCCATCAGGTGGACTATGCTCCACTTTCATGCTGGCGGAAAAAGGCGCCGAAGGATCACACCCCGCGCATGTCCGGCGGCCAGATATACTTGTGTAACTGAAGCTGAAAGCGCGCATTGACGCGGTCGGCCAGCAGCCATTCGGCAAGCTGGCGATAATCCATCACGTTGAACACGGGAGAAAACAGCAGCGGAAATCTCTCCTCCAGGCGATGCATGCGAATGACCCCCACCGCCCAGTCATAATCCCGGCGATCCTTGATGACGAACTTGATCTGGTCGTGCGGCTGCAGGATGGCGAGGTTCGGCCAATAGTTGCGATCGGCCTCGCCGCTGCCCGGGCATTTGAGGTCCATGATTTTGATGACCCGCGTGTCGAGCGGAGACAAGTCCAAACTGCCGCCGGTTTCGATCAAGACGGTGAAGCCTTCCTGCAACAGCCGCCGGGCCAATTCCGGCGTTTCCTTTTGCAGCATGGGTTCTCCACCGGTCAGCTCCACGAGTTTGCAATGGTAGCCTCGCACCTGCGCCAGGATTTCCTCGAGGCGCATTTCCTGGCCGCCATAGAAAGCGTAGGCGGTATCGCACCAGACGCAGCGCAGATTGCAGCCGGTGGTGCGCACGAACACACACGGCAGTCCGCTGTAGGTGGATTCGCCTTGAATCGAATGGAAGATTTCAGTGATTCGCATAATGCTGTTGCCTTACTGGTCGAATGCGGAATTTCGGGCAGGCGCGAGAGCAGGGCAGCCTCTGCTGCATTCCCCACCGCCGGGCTGAATTCCCACGCCTGCCGCGCGACGAATATGATGCCGGCAAAATAGTGATTTCTCCAGGAAAGCACAACCCGGCCCGCGGCCGGCTGAAATCGCAAACGCCGGTTTCGCGCGGCCAGCCCGCCTTGCCTTTTCCTGCACCCGCTCTGCAAGTCATGGCGGGAGCACGTAGTATTCCCAGAATGTCAGCGCGAGTTTTCGCTTGCCATTGTTGCGTTTTCTCCTAATATTCACGCCGCTCCAGGGATGGATTTAGAGGCCGGAGCATCTGTTGAGATGATCGCGCGAAGCCGTGGTCAGGAGCCGCGGCACCCCGGCCTTTTGCAGTCCCCACCTCTCACTCGGAAAAGTCCCCGTATTTGTTGCCGCAGCGCAGACACTCTTTGGAGTTCGTGTCATGAGATCGCTTTCGCCCCGCAGCTTCGCAGCGCGCCTCGGCCGTGGCCTGTTGTGGCTCGCTCAAATCTCCGCCTTCCCTGCTTTGAGTCAAACTTTGCGCTTCACCGACGTCAGTTCGGCGGCCGGAATCCTGCCGAGTCCCTCTGGCGGTTACGGCCATGGCGCCTCCTTCGGTGATTACAATGGCGACGGCCGGCCCGACCTTTACGTGATCGCCTACAGCGCGAACAACTCGCTATACCGCAACAATGGCGGCGGCACCTTCACCGACTTGGCCGCGGCCGCCGGCGTGCAGAATCCGGCGGAGCGCGATCGCGGCATGGCCTCCGCCGATTACGACAATGACGGGGATCTGGACATCTACATCATGACCGGATCCACCCTGAGTGTGCTCTACCGCAACAACGGCAACAACACCTTCAGCGATGTGACCGAAGCTACCGGCGTGAACATGACCGGCCAGGGCCAGGGCGTGGCCTGGGGCGATTATGACCAGGACGGCTTGCTCGATCTCTTTGCCGCCCAGACCGCCGAGGACAATCGTCTGTTTCGTCAGAATCCCGATCACACCTTCACTGATGTGACGCTGGCGGCGGGTATCGGCGGCTATTCCGAAAGCTTGCAGCCGGTCTTTTTTGATGTGGATCTCGACGGCGATCTCGATCTCTTCGTCACGCGCAAGGAGCTCGTGCCCAACCTGCTCTATATCAACAACGGCAACGGCACCTTCACTGAGCAAGCTGTGGCGCGCGGCATTGCCGCACCCACGCCGCACAGCCAGGGCGCCGCGGTCGGTGACTACGATCGCGACGGCGACTTCGATGTTTACGTGTGCAGCTATGACAGCCCGAATTTGCTCTTTCGCAACGATGGTGGCTTTTTCACCGAGGTGGCGGCCAGTGCCGGCGTGAGCGTGGGCGCGGCAGGCAATCGCGGCGCGCTGTTCGCTGATTTTGACAACGACGGCTGGCTCGATTTGTACGTCACCCGCAACAACAGCAATTTTCTCTTTCGCAACAACGGCAACGGTACGTTTGCCGACCTCAGCGCCGCTTCCGGCGCCAATGATCCCAATCGCGGCTACAGCCCGTCGTTTGCCGACTATGACGCAGACGGCGACCTCGACATTTTTTTCACCAACACCGGCCAAAGCAGCGTGCTCTATCGCAATGAGGGGACGTCCAGCCACTGGCTGCAGATTGATCCGGTGGGCGTCACCAGCAATCGCGACGGCGTGGGCGCGCGGCTGACCGCGTGGATCGGTAATCAGAGGCAAGTGCAAATGGTGATCGCCGGCCAAGCCTACCTCTGCACCGGCAGCGACCTGACTGTGCATTTCGGCTTGGGCGCGAGTGTGCGCATCGACAGCCTGATCATTCAATGGCCCTCCGGCACCGAGGATCGCCACTATGACATTGCCGCGGATCAAAAGCTCACCTTGCAGGAAGGCGAAGGCGAACAAGCCGCTTTGCCTGACACCACGCCGCCGGTGCTGGCCAGCCTCCAGGCCGGCCCAATCAACACCGACCGCGCCACCATCACGTGGGAAACGGACGAAGTGAGCGACAGTCAGGTTGAATACGGGTTGACGACCAGCTACGGCATGCTCTCTCCGCTCGACGCCAACCGGGTAACGGCGCATGCGGTCACGCTCACCGGCTTGACTGCCAACACCACCTATCACTATCGCGTGAAATCTTCGGATGCCCGTGGCAATCTCAGCGTCAGCGGCGATTTCACCTTCGCCACAGCCACGGGCGCCGGCGCGCTCTTTTCCGATGATTTCAGTGGCCCGGCGCTCGACACCAACAAGTGGATCAAAGGCTCGCATCCGCAGAACACCACGGTAGTGGAGAATGGCCGGCTGCGGTTGCGCACCACCGGCAGCAACTCAGGCTGGGTCTACACCCGCGACCGTTTCAGCGGTCGCGAGCAGACGATCACGGTCAAAGTGGTTCAGCCGAACAACGATGCCGCGCTCGGCATGTCGCCCACCGCCAACACCGCCGCGGCCAACGGCTTCTACGATGAACCAAACTGGTACCGCTTCTACAACTATCGCAACACCAGCGCACAGCCCTACAAGCTCTATGTGCAATGGCGGAAAAGCGGCGTGATTAACGGGCTGGATGTTGCCAGCGGCGTCACCTTCACCGGCAACTTCCATCTGCGCCTGCGCACCAGCGGGAATCTGATTTATTTCGAATACTCGTTCGATCGCGTGAATTGGACGACGGCCTACCAGGAGACTTTCGCGCTGCCCGGTTACTCGCTGGATGATTTGTTCGCCTTCGAGCTTTCGGCCTACAACACGCCGCTCAAAGGTGACTGGATCGTCGATGATTTCGCCATTCAATCGCAACAAACGCCGCCGCCCGACGTCACGCCGCCGCTGCTCTCCGACATCGCCAGCGGCAATCTCTCCGCCACCACCGCCACTATCTCGTGGACGACGGACGAAGCCAGCGACACGCAGGTGGAATACGGCTTGACGGATTCCTACGGCCTCACTTCACCGCTGGACGGCCTGCGCACCACGGCGCACGCCGTCACCCTCACCAACTTGACCCCGGCCACGCTTTATCACTATCGCGTCCAATCGCGCGATGCTGCCGGCAATCTCGCCGTCAGCGCGGATTTCACTTTCACCACCGCTGCCGGCGCGCCCGACCTGCCCGTGCTCTCCGAGATTGCCGTGGCGCAAATCACCCAAACCACGGCGCAAGTGAGCTTCACCACCGACCGTTTCACCTACGGCACGATCGAATATGACGACCGGCCGCACGGCGTGATCCGCATCATGCCGCTGGGCGACAGCATCACCGAGGGCGAAAAGAGCAGCGATGGCGCCGGCTATCGTTCTGCGTTGTATCACCGCCTCACCGATTTCGGCAGCCGCTTCGATTTCGTCGGCAGCCTGAATTACGGCACCGGCTTTCCGGACACCGAGCATGAAGGCCATCCCGGCTGGTCGGCCAATCAGATTCTGGGGAATCTCACCACGTTTCTCACGCAGGCGCAGCCGCAGGCGGTGCTGCTGCACATCGGCACGAATGACATTTCCGGCGGCAACAGCGCCGAGCAAGTCGTGTCCGAGATTGCCGCGATCGTCGATCAGACGCTCGGTTTTGATCCCGGCCTCCGGCTCTTTCTCTCGACTTTGGTGCCGCGCACCGACGCCAATGAACCGGTCAACGCAGAAGTGAACGCCCAGCTTCCCGCGCTGGTCAATGCGCGGGCCAGTGCGGGGCATCGCATCTATCTGGTGGACAACTACGCAGCGTTTCTTGCCAACCCCAACTGGGCGACGGACTGGATGGCCGACCGGCTGCATCCCAACGATTCCGGCTATGCTTTGATGAGCGCGCAATGGTTCCCGGCCTACACCGGCACCGAATTCGATTTTCACCGGGGCGACAGCCTGCTGGCCACTGCCCACGCCATCACACTGGCGGGACTGAGGCCGGGCACGGCTTATCAGTACCGTGCCCGCGCCCGGGACATCAATGGCGCCGAAGCGGCCTCGGCTATCTTCAGCTTCACGACCGCCAGCGGCGCTGACACCATTGCGCCGCTGATTGCCAACGTGAGTGCAGACAATCTCTCCTCAAGCTCGGCGCAGGTCACATGGGAGACGAATGAGTTGAGCGATTCACAGGTGGAATTCGGTTTGACCATAGCCTACGGCGCGCTCTCGCCGCTCGACACCAGCCGCGTCGCGCAACACGCCGTCATGCTCACCAACCTGCTCGCTGACACGACGTATCATTTTCGGGTGAAATCAAAAGACGCGGCCGGCAATCTGGCGGTGAGCGGCGATTTCACGTTTGTCACGCCCGCCGCCGACGTGACGCCGCCGGTGATCACCAATATCGCCGCCGGCAATCTCTCGGATTCCACTGCGCAGATCACATGGGAAACGAATGAGTTGAGCGATTCGCAGGTGGAATATGGTTTGACCGCGGCCTATGGCGCGCTCTCGCTGCTCGACACCAGCCGCGTCGCGCAACATGCCGTCATGCTCGCGAACCTGCTCGCTGACACGACTTATCATTTTCGGGTGAAATCAAAAGATGCGGCCGGCAATCTGGCGGTGAGCGGGGATTTCACGTTTGTCACGCCCGCCGGCGACGTGACGCCGCCGGTGATTTCCAACGTGAGGGCAGGCAATATTACTGCGAACTCAGCGGAGATCAGATGGCGCACCAGTGAGCTGGGCGACAGCCAAGTGGACTATGGCTTGAACAAGGGCTATGATCACAGCTCGACGCTCGACACGAGCCGGGTCTTCGAACATCTGGTTGTTCTCACCGGGCTGCGACCGGGCAAAACATACTCTTACCAAGTCAAGTCGCGCGATGCTGCCGCGAATCTCGCGGTCAGCAGCGGCTACAGCTTCAGAACGCCGCTCACGCCCTTGATGACCGACGCTTTCAACACCGCGGTCCTCGACACCAGCAAATGGCGGCGCGGCACGCACAGCGGCAACCTGAGCGCGGTGGAAAACAATGCCTTGCATTTGCGCTCCACCGGCGCCACCAGCGGCTGGATTTACACGCGCGACAAGTTCTCCGGCCGCAACAAGATTGTGCAAATCAAAGTCGTGCAGCCCAACAACGACGCGGCGCTCGGCATGTCCGCCACGGTAACGGCCGCAGCACTCAACGGCGTTTATGAGGAGCCGAGCTGGTATCGCTTCTACAATTACCGCAACAGCAGCAGCGAACCCTACAAGCTTTATGTGCAATGGCGCAAGAACAACATCGTGAACGGCCTCGATGTCGCCGGCAACGCCACGTTCACCTCCAATTTCTATCTGCGGCTGCGCACCAGCAGCGACTCGATTCATTTTGAGTATTCCTACGACGACCAGCAATGGCTCACCGCCTACAGCGAGTTGTTCAGCCTGACCGGTTACACCCTCGATGATCAGTTCCATTTCGAGTTGTCGGGCTATCGCACCTCGACCAACGGCGAGTGGGTGGTCGACGATTTTGCCATTTTCTCCACCGAGCCGGACAGCGCGGATGACACGCCGCCGGTGCTGACGCAGGTGGCAGCAGGGCAGATCACTGCGACCGGCGCCACCATCACCTGGAACACCGACGAGGTCAGCGACTCGCAGGTGGAGTACGGCCTGACCAGCAGCTATGGCGCGCTCTCTGCGCTCGATCCGGCCCTGGTCCGTGCGCACAGCGTAACGCTTGCCGGACTGCAGAAGAACACCATCTATCACTATCGCGTCATTTCCGGTGATGCCTCCGGCAACCTGGCCACGAGCGCGGATCAGACTTTCACCACCGCCGCGGCCACGCTCTCCTTCACGGACATCACACTGGCGGCCGGGACTGCCGGACCGCAAGGCGCGGCTGAAACCGGCGGCCACGCCGCGATTTTCGCGGATGTCGACAGCGACAACCGTCCCGATCTCTATATCACGATGTACAATGTTGTGGAAAGCCCAACCGCTGATCTCTTCTTTCGCAATACGGGCGGCAATGTCTTTACTTCGGAAGCCGGCCAGCGCGGCCTCGCTGACTATGACGGCGGCTCGCACGGCGCCCTCTTCGCCGATCTCGACAACGATGGCCATTTTGATTTGTACAACGGCACCACGCTCGGCACCAACGGCATCCCCGGCATCAATAATCTCTACCGCAACAACGGCAATGGCTTTTTTACCGACGTAAGCGCGGCGACCGGCATGCCGCTGCGGGAATGGCAGACCCGTGCGGTGGTCGCCTTCGACATGGAAAACGACGGCGATCTTGATCTTTTCGCCGTCACCGATTACCTGGGCAGCGACGATGCGCCGGACGATCGCAATGAAGTCTACCGCAACGACGGCGGCCTGCATTTCACTTCGATTGATTCCGGCGCCCTCTTCACGGCGCGTGCCGGCCAAGGCGCGATTGCGACCGACTTTGACGGCGACGGCGATCTGGATATCATCGCCGCCAACCGCACCGGACCGCTCAACGTCCTGCGCAACGACGGCCAGGGAAGCTTCACACTGGTGGCGCCCGGTACGCTCGGCCTGAGCCATGGCGCCGGCGACGGCATCAACACCGCCGATGTCGACAATGACGGCTGGCTGGACCTGCTGCTCACCAGCGACAACAGCGGCCATCTTTATCTCAACAACGGCAACGCCACGTTCCGCTTCCAGCAGAGCTTCAGCAATACCGACGGCTACATGGGCGGCTTTGCCGACCTCGACAATGACGGCGACCTCGATTTGGTTTTCGCCGGCGATGATCTCTGTTATCTGAATGACGGACATGGCATGTTCGTGGTCGGCCCTGCGATTCCGGTCAGCGGCATCAACGATCCCCGCGCCATTGGCTTTGCCGACATTGACGGCGACGGCGACTTGGACTTTGCCGTGGGCTGCAAGCGTTCCCGCAACTGGCTGGTGCGGAACGATCACAACGACGGCAATTGGTTGAAAGTGCGTCTGATCTCGCCGCAGGGCGTCGCCGGCGCCTTCGGCGCCACCGCCCGCCTCTCGACCGCCGATGGCAGCTTCCGCGCGCTGCGCGAAGCCCACGGCAGCGCCGGCTATCTCGGACAGGACGATCCGGTTTTGCATTTCGGCTTGGGCAGCCGCGATTCCGTCGATCTGGTCGTCAAGTTTCCTGACGGCACGATCGTCACGGCCTCCCGCGTTGCCGCGAATCAAACGATTGTGATCGATGGCCGCAGCGCGGATCAAAAAAGTCCGGCCCTCAGCGCCGTGGCTGCAGTCAGCGCTTCCGGCACGCTTGCTGAAATCACCTGGAGCACCGATGAAGTGAGCGATTCTCAGGTTGAGTATGGCGTGACCAGCAGCTATGGCCTCTCCTCGCCGCTGCAAATGACTTGGGTCACGGCACACCGCGTGTCGCTTAACGGCTTGGCCGCCAATACCACTTACCATTATCGCGTGAAGTCGAAGGATCCGGCCGGCAATTTGGCCGTGAGTGATGATTTCACGTTCAGCACGCCGGCGCGCGATACCACACCGCCGGCCATTGCCAATGTTGCGGCGGGCAGTATCACGGCGTCGTCGGCAGTGATCAGTTGGGAGACGAATGAAGCGAGTGATTCGCAAGTGGAATACGGCCTCACCAGCGCCTATGGCTTCGCCACGCCGGTCGCCGGCGAGCGGGTGACTTCGCATCAAGTTGTGCTCAGCGGCCTGGCGGCCGGCACGACCTACCACTTTCGCGTGAAGTCGACGGACGCAGACGGCAATCAGGCAAACAGCGGAGATTTCATCTTCACCACCCTCACGGCTGCGTTGTTGGCCGATGATTTCAACAGCGGCAGCCTGGATGCCGCCAAATGGCAGCGCGGCACCAACGCGGGGAATCAATCCGCGGTGTTGAATGGCCAGCTCGAATTGCGCTCGACCGGCGGGGAAAGCGGCTGGGTGATCACCAAGTCCGCATTCCGGCCGCGCAACACCTCGGTCACCGTGAAGGTGACGCAGCCCAACGATGATGGCGCGCTCGGCATGAGTCCGACCTACAACCTCGCGGCATCCACCGGCATTTACAATCAAGCAACGTGGTATCGCTTCTACGTCTATCGCGATCAGGCCAGCGGGCCATATCTGCTGTATGTGCAATGGAAAAAGAATGGTGTGGTTGATGGTGTCGAAGTGACCGGCAATCTGGTGATTACCGGGCCGGTTCATCTGCGGCTGCGTTGTGATGAAACGCAAATTCACTTCGAAGCCTCGCTCGACGGCGCGACCTGGATCGATACCTACCGCGAGCCCTTTGGTTTGACGGGCTACACGCTGGACAGCAATTTCTACTATGAACTCGCCGCCTATCGCACCTCCACCAAGGGTGTTCTGCGCGTGGATGATTTTTCCATCACCAGCAGCGGTGCCGCGGCCGGCATGATCGCGGCCGTGAATTTCGCCAAAGCTCGGCAGGTGACGCTGTCAAGCGCGGTGCCGGCGGGCTTTGCCGTGTCGCAGAATTATCCCAATCCTTTCAATATCGAAACGCGCGTAAACCTCGAGCTGCCGGAGAACGGCAGGCTGCAGGCCATCATCTACGACGGGCAGGGCCGGGAAGTGCTGCGGCTGCATGACGAGTATTTCGCGGCCGGCTATCATGTCATTCGCTGGCAGGGCGCCGCCACCGCGGGCGGGACGGTGAGCAGCGGCATCTATCTCATGCGCGTGATCTTCGATGGCCAATCCGGCAAGCGCGAAGTGATGACACGCCGTTTGACCTTGCTGAAATAGTTCTGGGGAAAACGAAATCGGCGGGGCGGGAGTTGAGAGTTGACAGCGCGCTACTGCTCCAGCGGCTTTTCGGAGCTTTCGATGGGGGGCGCCGCTTCGCGCTTCAAGGTGCCAATGGTGATGAAACTGTAGAGATTGCGTCCGCAACTGTTTTCACAGCGAAATTCGCGGAAAATGCGATCACATTCCTCCTGGCTGTGAACGAGATGGCGTTTGACGTTGCCACAAGCTTCGCAGGTGATGATTAATTCCGTGTACTCGATGCCATCCATGAGTTCGGGCGCTTTTGATGTGGGGAAAATGAATCTCGTGCAAAAAGTACCGCCATTATACTGGAATCTGGGTAGGATTGCAAGCAAAAAAATGCTTGCACGCCAGGGGAGATTTGGTTATATTCGCCGTCGTTAAGCGGGAGTAGTTCAGTGGTAGAACACCACCTTGCCAAGGTGGGGGTCGCGGGTTCAAGCCCCGTCTCCCGCTCCACAATTCTCCAGGCTGAGCACAGGCAGACGCACTCCACGTTTGCCTGTCTTTTTAATGAGCCAGGCGGTTTCCTCTCATCGGCAAAGCAATCGAGAACCGCCTGCCGGTTGGCGGCGTAGCCAAGTGGTTAAGGCGGAGGTCTGCAAAACCTCTATTCATCGGTTCGACTCCGATCGCCGCCTCAGCGCTTTCGATTCCAGAGCCGGGGTGGCGGAACTGGTAGACGCAAGGGACTTAAAATCCCTCGGTTGCAATGTAACCGTGCCGGTTCGAGTCCGGCCCTCGGCACAGCAAAAGTTTCAGCGGCTTGTGACTCCCGTGAGTCCACAGGCCTTTTTTGTTTTCGGCAAGCACCGCGGCGTACTTGGGGTCTGCGCTCGCGCCGCGACGCTGCAAGCGCAACGGCAGTTAACCTCTCTCAGACAACGGGAAAACACCCCATGGGCTTCATGACCGACGCAGTGCACGCCGGCCAGCATCCGGAAGCAACCACCGGCGCGGTGATCGTGCCGATTTTTCAAACCGCTACTTACGCCCAAGAAGCGCCGGCGGTGCACAAGGGCTATGAATACGGCCGCACCGGCAATCCCACCCGGCTGGCGCTGGAGAAGAATCTCGCGGCGCTGGAACGCGGCCAGTTTGCCTATGCTTTTTCTTCAGGCATGGCCGCCACCTCCACGGTGACCAAGCTGCTCAAAACCGGCGATCACGTCGTCTGCACCGCCAACGTCTATGGCGGCACCGCACGCTACTTCCGGCAAGTGATGGCGGATTTCGGCCTGCAATTCGATTTTGTCGACACCTCCTCGCTCGAACAAGTCAAGCAAGTCTGGCGGCGCGAGACCAAGATGCTCTTCGTGGAATCGCCGACCAATCCGTTGCTCATCCTTTCCGACTTGCGCGCGCTGGCGGATTGGTGCCACGCACGCCAAGCCCTGCTCGTGGTTGACAATACTTTTCTCAGCCCCTATTTTCAGCGGCCACTGGAACTGGGCGCGGACATTGTCATTCACAGCACGACGAAATTCATCAATGGCCACAGTGATGTCATCGGCGGGGTGGTGGTGACCAACAACGCCGCGGCCGCCGAGCGTCTCGCCTTTCTGCAAAATGCGGTGGGCGCCGTGCCCAGCCCGTTCGATTGCTGGCTGATTCTGCGCTCGACCAAAACCCTGCCGCTGCGCATGCGCCAAAGCAACGCCAACGCCGTGGCTCTCGCTGACTTCCTGGCCGCCGATCGTCGCGTCGCGAAGGTTTACTATCCCGGCTTGGCCGCGCATCCCCAGCATGAGCTGGCGAAACGGCAACAGCTCGATCCGTACGGCCAGCCCGGCTTTGGCGGCATGATCTCTTTCGAGCTTGCTGATTTCGACACCGCCAGGACGTTTCTCAAAGGCATCAAGCTGTTCACGCTCGCGGAAAGCCTGGGCGGCGTGGAGAGTTTGATCTGCCATCCCACTTCCATGACGCATGCCTCCGTACCGCCGGAGATGCGCCAGCGCATCGGTCTGCGCGACGGACTCGTGCGCCTCTCCGTCGGTGTCGAAGATGTCGAGGATTTGATCGCCGATTTGCAGCGCGGCTTGCAGCTCATTTCCTGACGGGCGCGCGGAAGAGCTGCGCCCGGCGCGGCCTGCTACCGCGCTCTCATTCCGATTTCGGTGAAGCTGAACACGCACATGATTCCCGGCGGCGGTGCGCGGCTGGTGCGCCTGGCCTGCTGCTGGGCCACGACCGGCATTCTGCTCCTGGCGCCGCGGCTGCCCGCGCAAGAGTGGCAGTACCTCAACGCCGGCCGCTTCACGCTTGCCCACATTCCCGCGGAACGAAAACTCGCAACCGGCCTGCTGGCGGAACTCGAGCGCCAGCAGCAACAGCTCAGCGAGCGCCTGCAGTTTCGTCCCCGCCGCCTGCTCACCGTTTTCCTCTGCCCGAGCCAGTACAGTTTCGATTATCTCACCCGCAACCTCGTGCCGGATTGGGGCGAGGCCGCCGCCGATGTGGGCCAGTGGCGCATGTTTCTCAAATCGCCGGTCGCCAACAACGGCCGCGCACTGCAGCCGGCAACGCTGCGGCATGAGCTCGTACATTTGATGCTCGCCGAGATGGTGTTGCCGCACCGTGCCCCGCGCTGGTTCGATGAAGGCGCTGCCACCTGGCTTTCCGGCGAGACGCAGCACATCTCACCCACGCTCATCTCCAGCGCCATGGCGACCCGCTCGCTGGTTTCGTTCGACGAGATCGAAGAGTTGCTCACTTTTCCCAATCCCCGCGCCGGGCTGGCCTACTCCGTCAGCTTTCACGCGGTGAATTATCTCATTCAGCAGCACGGCGAAGCGGCGCTCGGGCAATATGCCCGCAGCCTGGCCGCGCACGCCGATCCGCGCGCCGCGTTTCAGGCGGCATTCCAGAAGGATCTGTGGGATTTTGAAGCCGAATACTTCGACTATCTGCGCGCGAATTTTCGCTGGTATTTTTTGCTGGATGACAACGTGTTGTGGAGCGCCGCGATCCTGCTGCTGGTGGTGGCGGGCTTCATCGCCACGCGCCGCCGCATCAAACGCCGGCTGAAGGAACTGGAAGATGATGATCACAGTCCGCCTTGGCATGAGGCCGGCCCTGCCCCGCAACCCTGAGGCGACGCCAGCAGGCGCAAACTAAACATGACTTCAGTCATGTCTTGAATGAAGATAACAGATAATCAAGAACGCTTTGCGAGCCTTTGCGGCTTGGCGTCTCTGTACGAATTCTTCGAGAGAATGTCGTGACGATTTTGAGTTGGAAAATTCATCCCGCAACGCGAACAATCTGCAGCTCGAAGACAATCGCCAACTGATCGAAACCACCCAGCCGATGGAGGAGATTTGTATCAGTTGGGTTGTTTCGATCAATTGGAAATCCTGCTTTGCCTTTGATGCAACGATTTCACCGCGAAGGAGCCAGCTTCTCTTCTTTTTTCAAGCGAGCGCAGTTTCAGGCATTCTCTTGCTTCGCTTTCTTCCTTGCCGGACAGGCACCGATAAGGTGATTGCCGGACTGCTGCTTGCATTTTAGCCGCCTGCTTGATACCTTGAGCCGGTCTTACGATTGCCCAACGGCCCGTCCAATTCTGGCGAGCCGGTGAGAACTTTTGCTGAACACGGGAGGATGGATGCGTATCGCATTTGCGACCAGTGAATGTGTGCCCTATGTGAAAACCGGCGGCTTGGCCGACGTCAGTGGTGCCCTGCCGCGCGCGCTGGCCGAAGCCGGTATGGAAGTCAAGGTCTTCCTGCCGTTGTATGATTCCATTCGCGTGCTCGATCATGATCTCATCTTTGCTGAGGAACTGCGCGATCTCCCCCTGCAAATCGGCAACCTCAATCTCACTTTCAATACCTGGTACAAAAGGACGCCCGGCCTCAGTCTGGAACACTATTTCATCGGCTGCCCGCATTATTTCCATCGCGGACGCATCTACACTTCGGACTATGATGAAGACGCACGCTTCATCTTGCTGCAACAGGCCATCATCAACATCTTGCAGCGCTATCACTGGGCACCGGAGGTGTTGCACGCCAACGATTGGCAAACGGCGCTGCTGCCGGTTTATTTGAAAGACAAATACTACTGGGACCGGCTGTTTGACCGCACCGCCAGCGTGCTCTCGATTCACAATCTCGGCTATCAGGGCCGCTTCGGCCGCGAAAGCGTCGATGCCGCCGGCCTGTCCTACGGCAAATACTACCCCGGCGGGCCTTATGAATTCCATAACTCGTTTTCATTCCTAAAAACCGGCATTCTCCACGCCGACATCATCACCACGGTGAGCGAAACCTACGCCCAGGAAATCCAAACGCCGACCTACGGCGAAGGCCTGCAGGATATCTTGGCGATGCGGCGCGCGGACCTCTACGGCATTCTGAATGGCATCGCCACCAGCGACTGGAATCCGCGCGTCGACAAACACATTTCCCACCACTATGATTTCGACTCGTTCGAGACCAAAGTGCTGAACAAGAAAGCGCTGCTGGGGCGCTTCGGCCTGCCCTTCGATCCCGAAGTGCCGGTGATCGGCCTGATCTCGCGCTTGACTCCGCAAAAAGGATTGGAGCTGCTGCCGGCCGCGTTCTCCGATCTCATGCAAATGCCGATTCAGATCATCGTGCTGGGCGATGGCGAGCGGAAATACGAGGAGTTCTTGCAGTGGGCGGTCAGTGCCTATCCGGAAAAGGTGGGCGTGTATCTCGGCTTCAACAACGAATTAGCGCATGGGATCACCGCCGGCAGCGACATGTTCCTGATGCCCTCGCGCTATGAGCCGTGCGGTTTGAATCAGATGTACAGCCTGAATTACGGCACCGTGCCGATCGTGCGCCGCACCGGCGGCCTGGCCGACACGGTGCACGATTATCACGAATTCAACGGCGAGGGCAACGGCTTTTCGTTTCGTGATTTCACCCCGCACGCGCTGTTCACCAGCGTGCAGCGCGCCCTCAGCCTGTTTCAGCAAAAGACCATCTGGCGTGAAATTGTCCGCCGCGGCATGCTGGAAGATTTTTCCTGGCAGCACTCGGCGCAGAAGTATCTGGAAGTTTACCGCCGCGCGGCCGCCCGCAAGCAGTGATCACGCCTGTCGTGCGGGCGCGCGCGTGGGCAGGCGCCTGCGCAACCAGAAGCGCGCCTGCCCGCCCGGCGTCCGTTCCCTCACTTGCCCGCCATCGTCATTCCAAACGTTTTGAACAAGAAGGCATAAAGATCGGCGGATTCCTCGATCATTTTGGTCGTGGGCTTGCCGCCGCCGTGGCCGGCTTTGGTTTCGATGCGAATCAAAATCGGATGCGGGCCGGCTTGCGCCGCTTGCAGGGTGGCGGCGAATTTCTTGGCATGCGCCGGCACCACGCGATCGTCGGTGTCCGCGGTGGTGATCAGCGTGGGCGGATAGGCCACGCCCGGCTGCACGCGATGCAACGGCGAATAGGCGTAGAGAAATTTGAAGTCTTCCGGTTTGTCGGGGTCGCCGTAATCCGAAATCCAATAACGCCCCACCGTGAATTTGTGATAACGCAGCATGTCGATCACCGGCACCTGGCAGAGGGCCGCGCCGAAAAGCTCCGGCCGTTGCACCAGGCACGCCGCCACCAACAGACCGCCGTTGCTGCCGCCGCTGATCGCCAGCTTGCGCGGATTGGTGTAGCCGTTGGCGCACAACCACTCCGCTGCCGCGATGAAATCATCGAACACGTTTTGTTTGCGCGCCAGCGTTCCGGCTTGATGCCATTCTTCGCCGTACTCCCCGCCGCCGCGCAAATTGGGAACCGCCAACACGCCGCCGTTTTCCAGCCACAACGCGTTGCTCACCGAGAACCAGGGCGTCAGACTCACGTTGAAACCGCCATAGCCGTACAGCAACACCGGATTCTCGCCGTTGCGCGCCAGCCCGCGTTTGTGCGTGAGGAACATCGGCACGCGCGTGCCGTCTTGGGAAGTGTAGAAGATCTGCTGCGTCTCGTAGGGCGTGGGATCGAACTTGATCGCCGCGCCGCGGAATTCCGCCATGCGATCGGTGGTGAAATCATAGCGGTAGATCGTGGCCGGAAAGAGAAACGAGGTGAACTGGAGGAACATTTCGCTATCCTGGCGCCGGCCCGAGAGCCCGGAGATCGAACCAATGGTTGGCAGCGGCAGCTCGCGCACGAAACCGCCGTCGCGGCCGTACACTTTCAACACATGATGGGCATCGCGCATGTAGGCCACCACGAACTGGTTGTTGACCATGGTGGCGAAGGAAATAACCTCCGGCTGCTCGGGTATGATTTCCCGCCAGTGTTCGCGCGCCGGCTGCTCGAGGTCGATTGCGATGACGCGGCCGCGCGGCGCCTGCAAGTCAGTCTGAAAGTAGAAGATCGTGCCATCATTGTCGATGGGCGTGTAGCTGGCGTCGGCTTCTTCCAGCAGGCGGACGAACGGGCCATCGCTGTCGACCGCGCGATAGTAAATGCGATTTTTGGGATCGGTGCCGTGATAGACGTAGAGCACGAGATATTTGCCGTCGTCGGTGATGAACGGGATGAAGCCCAGCTCTTTGAAGTCCGGTCGCTCGAACACCAATTGATCTTGCGTTTGCGGCGTGCCCAGGCGATGGTAGTAGACGCGATTGAAATTGTTCTCGTCTGCTTTTGCCACCGTGCCCGGTTCCGGAAAGCGGTTGTAGTAGAATCCCTGCTGATCATGGCGCCAGGCGATGCCGGCAAACCGGCACCATTTCAGCGTTTCCTCGAAATCCGCGCCGGTGTCGACATTGCGAATCTTGATCTCCTGCCAGTCGCTGCCGCGGCTGGAGAGGCCGTAGGCCAGCAGCCTGCCGTCCTTGCTGTAGGCCTGGTTGGTCAACGCCACCGTGCCGTCGGCGCTGAGTTGATTGGGATCGAGCACGACCCGGGCCGCGCCGTCGAGTTCCTCCTGCAGGTAAAGCACGGCCTGGTTTTGCAGGCCGTCATTCTTGGTGTAGAAGTAGCGGCCGCCTTCGCGCACCGGCACGGAATAGCGGGGGTAATTCCACAGCGCGGTGAGGCGTTGCTTGATCGCCGCCCGGCTGCTGATTTTTTCCAGGTAGCTGAAGGTCAGCTGGTTTTGCGCCGCCACCCAGGCCTGGGTATCTTCGGCGTCGGCGTCTTCGAGCCAGCGATACGGATCAGCGACGCGCACGCCGTGATAATCGTCGATCACTTCGGCCTTTTTGCTGTGCGGGTATTGCAGCGGCTGTGCCGGCAACGCCAGCACCGAACCCAGCAGCATCATCATGCTCCTTGCACAAACACCGGTCCACGACTTTTTGATCTTGGCAACGGCTTCCGTGTACACGAGTGGCCCTCCTTTCTTAGAACATGTTGATCGCGAGGCGCCGCGTTTCACCGGCGCGCAGCACGATCATCTCGGTTTTTTCCCCGAGTTGGGGATGCACGAACTTCAACTCACAAGCGCCGGGCAGGAGCAGCAGCGTTTGTTCGCCGGCATGCGGCTCGCGGCGCCGGCCATTTACGTAAACCTCCGCCCACGGGTTGATTTGCAGCTCGAGTTGCGCGACGTGATCCCAGAGCGAAAAGAACAGCGTGTCCGGCGAATGGGCAGAGAGTTCCAGCAGCAAACTCACCGGCGGGAAATTCGGGTTCTTGAGCACGAGCGCGTGCTTGCCGGCAGGAAGAGAAACCGGTGCCGACAGCGGCGTCATGCCGAGCGAATCGCCCGCAACAAAAACATAGGCCCAGGGATTGCTTTGAATGGACAAGGTGCGCAGCGGCGGTATTGCCGCGCTGTCAACGGCATTCTCGTGAGGCAGCGGCGGCAACGCCGGTTCCGTTTTTCCTGCCGGTGCTTTCTCTTGCTGCCCCAACTGTGGCTTTGCCTGCGTCAGACCGGATGAATCCGCCGAGGGCATTGCAGTGTTGGGAGGCTCCGTTCGCTCTTGCGCTGCCTCAGGTTTCATCGCATTCAGTCCCCAATGAGCCAGCAGCGCCGTGAGCGCCAAGCCCGCGGCCGCGGCCAGCAGTGACCGCCATTTGCGGGACTTGGGCGGTTGCGCGGCTTGCTGCTCAAGCGGTTCGGCGCGTACGAAGGCGGGCGTGGCCGCCAAAGGCCAATTCTCCGGCGCAGCCAGATACTCCTGCAACCGCCGGCGCTGCGTCTCCGGGGTGCCGAGTACGAAATGCTGCGCCAGCCAGATCCGCGCCGGTTCCGCGCCGGCCAGGCGGGCAGCGGGTTTCTTGGCCAGCAAGCGTTCGAACAACGCGTCGAGCACGGCCGGCGCGTGCGGACTCACGGTGGTGATGGGCAGCGGCGCGACGCGCACGATGGCGTTCATTTCGCCGCCGGCGGTGGCGGATTGAAACGGCCGGCCACCGGCAATCATCTCATAAAGCAGAATGCCCAACGCAAAGAGATCCGCGGCGGGCGTGGCGTTTTCGCCGAGAATGATTTCCGGCGCGAGATAGCCGGGCGAGCCGGTCAGCCCGCTGCCGGCGGGGCGCGCGGCATTCGAAGTGGCGAGATCGAAATCACACAGCTTGACGCTGCCGTCGTGGCCGAGCAGGATGTTTTCGGGTTTGAGATCGCGATGGATGAAATTGCGGCGGTGAATCTCCGCGACGCCGGCGAGCACCGCGTCGAACAGGGTGAGGGCAATCGCGACCGGCAGTTTGCCGGCCTGCGGAGCCTGCTGCAGCAGGCTCCGCAGGGTTTGGCCTTCGATGAATTCCAGCGTGAGGTAGCGCAGGCCCTCGGCCACGCCGTAATCGATAAGCTTGACGAGATTGGGGTGGGTGATGCCGGCGTAGATCGCGGCTTCCTGCGCGAAGCGCGCGGCGGCCTCGGGCGCGTTGCCGTTGACGGTGAAGGTTTTGACCAGCACCAGTTGCCCGGTGCGGCGGTCCAGCCCGCGATAAGTCGCGCCGGTTTCACTGCGCTTGATTTCGGCGAAGAGCTGGAGGTTGCCGAGGGTTTTCATATTGGCCAGATCTTGGTGCGCTCGTGCATTCTGGTGTACACGGTTTGCAGTTTGCGATGAAGCCGGCCGGCCAGCCGTCGCCACGGGAATGCGACAAGGCTGTGTCTCGTCTCCCCCCAGGAGAATCGCCACGAAAACGACGTGAAAGTTCCGACCTCGGCTGAGCCGCGGTTTCTAAAACTTCGAGTGTCGCAAAAACGCTGGGGATTTTGCTGCAACGGCCAAGCCGCTGTAGGAACATTTTCTAAGTTGGCCACGATTTTGGACAGACCCCGGACTATGCGCCCTGCCACTCCTTGAGCCGGTAATGCAACCACCGCCGCGAAACCCCGAGCGCTTTGGCCGCTTCAGTGACATTGCCCTGGTGCTGGTGCAGCACGCGTTCGACGATGCGGCGCTCGTGATCGCGCAGCGATTGCAGCTCCGTGGTTTCGGAATAAGACGGCGCCTCGAGCCGTAAATCCGCGGGCGTGAGATAGCCGCCTTTGGCGAGCAACACCGCCCGCTCGATGGTGTTGCTCAGCTCGCGCACATTGCCGGGCCAGTCGTGGCTGAGCAGCGCGGTGAGCGCCTCCGGCGCGAAGCCGGCAATCGGGCGTTTGGACTTGGAAGCGGCGCGGTCGAGAAAATGCTGCGCCAGCAGAACAATGTCATGACCGCGATGGCGCAAAGCCGGCATTTGAATGGTGATGACGTTCAGGCGATAGTATAGATCTTCGCGGAAACGCCCGGCCTTCACCTCGCCGGCGAGATCCTTGTTGGTGGCGGCCAGCACGCGCACTTCGATCTTGCGCACTCTGGTTTCGCCGATGCGGCGCACTTCTTGTTCCTGCAGTACGCGCAGCAGCGCGGTTTGAATCTTGGGGGAGATGTCGCCGATCTCGTCGAGAAAAATCGTGCCGCCATCAGCTTCTTCGAACAACCCCTTTTTTTCATGCGAGGCGCCGGTGAACGAGCCTTGCTTGTGGCCGAACAGCTCGCTCTCCAGCAGACTCTCGGGTAGCGCGCCGCAAAACAGTGCAATGAACGGCTTGTCTTTCAAGCGGCTGTTGTAATGCAAGGCGCGCGCGATCAATTCTTTCCCCGTGCCGCTTTCGCCGAGGATAAGCACGGTGGCGGTGGTATCCATCACGCTGCGCACGGTGTCCAGCACGCTGCTCATGGCCGGGCTTTGGCCGATGATGCCGGTGAATTCGCTGGCCTCGGCCATGGCCTGGCGCAGCCGCCGGTTTTCGCTGCGCAGTTGATCATACATCTGCGCGTTTTCGATGGCGATGGCGGCCTGATGGGCAAAGGCGTTGAGAAACGGCTCCATTTCCGGACGGAACTTGCCGCGCGTTTCCGTGCTGTCGATGTAGATCGCGCCCAGCCGCCGCGTTTTCACGCGCAACGGCAGACAGGCAGCGGCCACGATTTTCTGATCGAAGATGCTCTCGGAGGAGCGGAAGCGCGCGTCGTCGGCGGGATTGTAGGTGATCAAGGTCCCGCCGCCGGCCATTGCCGCTTCCACAATGCTGCGCGAGAACGGCGCCACGGCATTGAGCGCATTGGGCGCGAGATTGTGTGCCACCCGCACCTGCAATTCCGCCGGGTCATCCTTTTCCGACATCAGAATGAAGCCGCGCTGGGCGTTCACCGTCTGCAGCGCGATCGCCAAAATGCGCTGCAGCAGCTCATCAATGTCATAAATGGTGTTGATGCTTTCGCTGATCTGCGAGAGCGCGAGCAAAGGATCGGAGAATTCCGCAATGGGTTCGGACATAGGCACCTGGGGCTTGCAGCCTGCTGGGTGTTGGCCAAGCGTCGTCGTTTCCTGGTCAGTTGCTTTGTTTCGAGTCACATGCCAAGATTCCTGCCACGGAGAAAACAGAGCAAACCGAGAGGAACAAGGCAAGAAGAATCATACACTGATTTGCAGACAAACTGCAAACCGAAGCTTCTGCGAAGCTGCACATAACTGCTCGGCGAAATTCGGCGTCATCGCTGACCATCGGCGATAGAGTTTTTCCACCGCAATGCGCCGAAGTCACCGAGCATCTCCGAAAAAACTTTGGCAGGATGATTCATCGGCAGAATTATTTTGAATCGTACTGCCGGCAAATTGTTCTGCCACAAACTTTCAGAATTCTATTCCAACTTTGAGCGCCTCACGGCTTACCGTCATTGCGCCTCCCGTTCGCACTGTTTTCTCTTGGCCAACGCTGCAGGTCGCGGCTTGCCCGCATCGCGCACGGCCATCCGGCGCTGCACCGTCAACGTTCGGCAAGCTCACTGCACCACAAATGTGGCTTCCTTGGAGCGGCTGCTGTTGCCGAAGCGGTCGTTTACGGTAACTGTCCAAAAATAAGAGCCGGTGGTCAGCCGGCCAGGATAGGGCGCCGCGGTGGTGCCGGCCGGCAGCTCTGGGATCGTCAGCAACAGCGTTTGAAAGCCGCTGATCAGTTTGAAGACTTGAATGGTAAGAGTATGCTCGAAGGTGAGCGGCGGCATGAGCCATTTCAACTGCGGCGCATTGGTGGTGAGCACTTCGCCGTTCGCGGGCTCCTGCGGCAGTGGCTCCTCGGCGATGACGCGAACCAACTGAAACGGTGCCGAAGTCACCTGCGCGCCGGGCGCATCCGTGGCATCAATGCGAAAAGACTCACCCACCAGATTGTAGGGGTCGATCAGGCTGCCGCTCTGATCCCGCAATTCTTCCGGAGAAAAAGTGCGTTCCCATGCACCGTTCGAGTTGCTGCGCCGCAGGGTATCGGCGAACGCCGCGGCCGGAATCTCCACGCGCACGCGCTGCAGGTCGTTGCTACCGTCGCCGTCGAGCACTTCCGCGGTGACCGTCAGGAAAACGAAATCCGTGTCGCTCACCGAGGCGCGCGTTTTAACATGTGCTGCGGTTACGCGCGCGTCTGCCACCAGCGGCAGGGCATTGAGACGAAAACTCAACACCCGGGTCTCGCGCGCCGCCACTTCCACCTCGGCGCTGTCGGCGGCATAACCTGCTGTCGTCGCGAGCAGCGTGTAGCGGCCGGGAGCAATTCCGGCAAAGGTGAATTCGCCGTTGGCATTGCTGCGGCGGCTGGCGCCGGTCTCCAGCAAATGAATGTCGACGTCCGGCAGCGGCCGGAAAGGTTGATAAAAGCTGGTGACGGTTCCGCTGAGAACGCCCTTGTCCAGGTAGGCAGGAGATTCCGGATCGAGCGGATTGCTGTGCTCGGCCGGCGTGGTGCAGGAAAAAAGCCAGCAGCATACGGCGGTCACGGGCACCCAGCGCAATTGCCTAGCCCGGCCTGCCGGCCGCTTTTGAACACAACTTGCCGTTGTTATATGATCAACCATACACCACATGCCCGAGGGGAGGAGACAACCGCTGCCCTGTGATCATTCCACCGATATGGCAAACAGGCAGCGCCTTGCCATGCGAAACCATTACCACAGGCAAGAATCAAACCAGTTCTTGCCACGCGAGTTCATGCGAGGTTGAGGCCGGTTTGCCAATTCAACTATACAAACAACGCCGCGAATATAGGGATTTGCCGCCGAATTTCAAGCACAAACCTGGCAGGTGGGAAGCTCGGATTTTCTGCGAAAATACTGCGTTTTTTGTTCAAGGGCAAGACTTGCGCGGCGGCGCTGCTACTCGGCGTGCAAATTTTGCCCATCATTGCGCACCCGGTGATGCCAGTCCAACACAGATTATGGATTTATCGGCCGCGGGCAGCATGCCGGGTAGTGGCATCAAGTTTGAAGACGGATCGGACCGCAAGATCACCTACTTTTCACATCACCTTACCATAAGGCCATGAAATGTTGCGACGAAGGGTACAGGCTTTTGCATTTGGGCTGAAGGTGGCCATCTGGGTGTTAACGCTCGCCACCACGGTGGCAGCGCAGAGTTTGCAGATTTCACGGCAGCGTGATTTTTCGACTCCTGACGGCATTTTTGCCTTCACCGACACGTTGCATGCCCGCGTGATCGCAGCCAATGTCAACTACCTGGACTTGGATAAGAACGAATTCCGGCTGCAACCCGCCAGCGGCGGAATCGGGACGGAGGGCAAGTTTTCCAACCGGCTGAACGGCAGCTACGAAGCTCACATTCCGCTGGCAGGGTTAGACCCGACGCAGACCATTTGGCTGTTTCGCGCGGAAATTCGCGATCACCGCAACGGCCAGTTCAAAGCCGAAGTGCCGATCGTGATTCAAGTCCAACCGGGCGTCGGCGACACGCTGATCATCACCGGCCGGTTGGAGACCGTCACCAAGGATTACATATCCCTGTCCGGTAACGACAAGATCTATGTGGACAATCGCACTCTTGTCATTGAAGGCTCGCGCACCCTGTCGCTCAGCGATCTGCGGCCGGAGTGGAAGGTGCAAGTGCTGGCGCAGCGCGGCAATGATAACAAGCTGTGGGCGCGCCTGATCTTCGTGCTGGAGCGTTCCACCTCCTACCCGATTGAAACCAAAGGTTATGTCGCGAGCATCGCCGATTCGGTGGTGACCATCAACAATATCGCCTTCACTGTCGTACCCACCACCAAGCTGCTGGATGACAAGGGCAATCCCCTCACGCTCGCCGGCTTCAAGGTTGGAATGGAAGTGGAAGCCAAGGGCACACGGCTGGCCAACGGCGTCGTGATTGCACTGCGTTTGAAGATTGAGGACGAAAGCTCCGGCAACCACGAAATCGAACTGACCGGACGTATCACCGCGCTGATTGACAGCGTGCGGCGCTATGTGGTCGTGAACGGCACGCGCTTCGAAGTCATCGCCAGCACCGAGATTCTGGGTTTCGACAACGAGCCGATTGCATTTGCCGATTTGCACGTCGGTGAACTGGTGGAGGTGAAGGGCCGCACGCGGTCCAACAATGTTCCGCTGGCCACCCGCATTGAGCGTGAGGACCAAAACGGCGGAGACATTGAGATCACCGGCTTGATTACCGACTTGGGCGATTCCACGATGACGGTGAACGGGCTGCGTTTCCGCATCGTACCGGCAACCATCATTCGTGATGAAAAGGACGACTTCATTGCCTTCAGCGCGCTGCGCACCGGCATGACGGTGGAAATACACGCCGATATTCTGCCCGGCAGCCTGCCGGTCGCCACCCTCATCAAGATCGAAAAGCAGACGCCGCCGGTCTTCGAGATCAAGGGCTTCATCGACCGGCTCACCGAGAACAGCGTGACCGTGTTGGGCCTGACATTTCTGGTGGACAGCAGCACCGACGTGCGCGATGAGAACAACAACAAGGTACCGTTCTCCGTGCTGCGCGCCGGCATGCTGGTGGAGGTGAAGGCTTTGGTCGGCGCCGACCAGAAGCTGTTCGCTACGCGTATCAAGATTGAAGACTTTGATCGCGACGAAATCGAGCTGCGCGGCGTCATCACCGATTTGCAGAACAACGAGAAATTCGTCGAGGTGACCGGCCTCAAGTTTTTCGTCACCACCAGCACCGTCATCACCGACCAGCAGGGCAACGCGATTTCTTTCGAGGAGCTTGCCATCGGCCAGGTGGTGGAGGTGCATGCCCGGCGTGAGGGCGGCCGCTGGCTGGCCTCGCGCATTCAAGGGGAAGATCGCATCGATCCCATCGTCGAAATCTTCGGGCGCATCGAACGCATTGCGCGCAACGGCGGCGACACGCTCTATCTCTACGGCCGTCCCTTCGTCGTCACCAATACCACGGTGATCGTCAACCGCCAGAACCAGCCGATTCCGTTCGAGGCGCTTCAGGCCGGTGCCTTCGTCGAAGTGCGGGCGCAGCTCATCGCCGATCACACCTTCACCGCTCTGCGCGTGGAACTGCGCAGTCAACCCGGCAACGACGAGTTCGAGTTCACCGGCAGCCTCAATGCGCTCAGCTTCACCGCCATGCAAGTGGACGGCTTCGAATTCCAGGTGAATGCCGCCACCGTCTATCTCGGCCCGGACGAACAGCCGATCAAGATCGAAGACCTGCACCTCGGCATGACCGTGCAGGTCAAGGCGCGGCAGCAGGGCGGCCGGCTGCTGGCTTTGCAGGTGAAGGTCGAAGACCGCCGCGCGCTCGCCGGCAGCCTCACTCAGGTGAGCGGCAACACGATCTACGTGCAGGACTTGCCGCATGTGGTTACTGACAGCTCGCTGCTGCTCGATGCGAAAAACCAGCCGGTGACCATGAATGAGTTGCACACCGGCCAGCAAGTTGAGTTGGTGGCGCAAGCCAGTCAATCGCAACTCGAAATCGTAAAACTGCGCATCGTTTTCGAGAGCACCACCGGCGTGAAGGAGGGCGGATCGCCGGCCGCGCCCAGCAGCTTTGCTCTGTGGCAGAATTATCCGAATCCGTTCAACCCGTCCACAGTGATTCGCTTCGCCCTGCCGCAAGCGGGTCAGATGCGGTTGGCGGTTTACAATATACTTGGCCACCGGATCCGCATGCTCATGGAAGGCGTGCGGCCGGCAGGCGAATTCCAGGTGACTTGGGACGGCCGTGATGAGGCCGGCCGGCAAGTGGCTTCCGGCATCTACTTCTACCGCCTGGAAGCCCAGGGCCAGAGGCAGACCCGCAAACTGACCCTGATGCGCTAGAACTTCCACCGTTACCCCACCCCACACAGCCCAAGGGCGCGGCGTTCTGCTGCGCCCTTTTTGTTTCCGGGCCGGCCGCGCCTGAACTTTTGCTTGCTTCTCCGGGCGCATTTCCATACTTTTTTGCCCGTCAACGGCCCGCCGGAATGATCAGTTTTTTGCGAGCAGGAATGGTCATTTCAGCCGGCTTGCCGGTATAGTTAATATCTTTCCGAAAACGTTTCAACCTCGGCTGAGCCGAGGTTGCCAAACCTTCGAGGGTCGTGAAAGCTCGGAGGATTTTGATGCACCGGCCAGACCGTTGCCGGAACACATTCTCAAAAGTTCACGGTTGCGGACGGGCGCGAGTTATTCTCGATCTGGTAATGGCGAAACCGCCCGGCCCGCGCTACTCCCGCACGGGCACCACTCCATTGGTTGGCGTGCAGCAGGGCAGAACCAGGAATCCAAAATTTTGTTATGAAGAAGCCACTTTTTTTCGTGGAAACTGCCGAAGGCCCGCCCTTCGTGATCAGGCTCCACTTTGATACCAACGCCCCGATGCCGGAATTGGTGACCCGGCTGGCCTCCTATTTTGAGATGACGTTGAGCCAGGACAAGGTGAACTATGTCGTCGATATGGAGAACGTGCTTTTCCCTTCCACCAAACTGATCGCACTGTTGATCGCCACCGCGGCGCGCGCGCGGCTGCGCAACGGTGATCTCAAAGTCGAAAACCTGCCGGAAACCGCCAAGCACAAGTTCAAAGCGTTCAACGCCTGGGACTATCTCATCGAAGATCCCGATGCGCCGGCTTGGCCCTCCTATGCCGGCAGCGCCGGCACCATCTGGCATGATGAGGACAGCGTCCAGGCGCTGGCTGAGATCGCGGAGCCGCCGGTGGTGCATGAACTGCAGGATACGCTGCACGGAACCGCGCCCGTCGAGGCGGTGGCGGCGAATCCCGCCAGCCTGGAGGAGGTCAACACCTATTCCCTGCGCGTCGAGAGCACGATCGCCAATCTTTATCAACTGTGCGATTTTGTGGTCGAACATGCCAAACAAGCAGGCATGAATGTGCGGGAAATCGGCAAGATCCGCATCGCGGTCTACGAGGCCTGCTTGAATGTGATCGAACACGCCTATCACTCCAATCCCGGCAATTGGATCGACTTGTCGGTGCATTACAACCCGGAGAAGTTCATCATCGTGATTCAAGATACCGGCCTGAGCTTCCAGTTGAAGGCGCCGGCGGAATACGACGTGCAGGAGGCGGTGGCCAAACGCCGCACCGGCGGCTTCGGCATGCACATCATCCGCCGCTCGGTCGATCAGCTCGAATATCATCCCGACGCGGTGAACGGCAACCGGCTGATCATGCTGAAGAATTTGCGATAAGCGAGTAGACGGCGATCGCGGCAAATCTCAACAAATGGAGGGAATATTGCCATGAAACCTGGCAGCAAGAAGCGCGGCATTTGGGTGGCCGTGCTGGTGTGGCGTGGATTCGTTGAGGAAGTCCATGCTTTTGATGATGAAAAGGCGGCACGCCGGCGGCAAGGTTACTGGCGGGCCAGGATGAACCCTGAATACGATGAGACCGCGGTCGTGCAGGTTCACGTCAAGCAGACGCGAAGTTTGCGCGCTGGCAGAAGCGCAAGAAAGAAGCTTTGAATCTGCCGCCTCGTTTGCTGCCGGTGACGGCAGCCCAGCAGGATTGCCAAGCGCCCAGTCATTTCAGCCAAAACGCGGATTGGGCCTGGACGTACACTCAACCAACTCCGGAAACATGAACTCCCCTGACCTGCCATTGCCCACAACCGCCGCCCAAGACGAGCACACCACCGACCACTCCCAATCCTCGGCGCGCGCGCGCCTCGATGAAAAGCTGGCGCGTTGGCGCAAGAACAAATACCGCACCGCCGCCGGGTTCGTGCTGTTGGGACTTCTGGGTTTGTTCTTGCCGGTGATACCCGGGCTGTTGTTTTTGGGCATCGCGTTTTGGCTGATCTTTCCCAAGCATGCGGAGAAAATCTGGGGCGATCTCAAGCGAAAGTTGGCGGGTGAATGAGGCGGCGGTCTTTGCCTGGCTTCCGGAAACCAGCGGCGGGCATGGGCGTATCGGGAACCAAATTTTCTGACCTCATTTTGGAGGAGCACAATGCCATTCTTTTTTTCGACGATGGATTTGGTGCTGCTGGTGCCGGCGATGTTGTTTGCCCTGTGGGCGCAGTGGAAGGTCAAAAGCACCTACAGCAAATTCAGTGAAGTCCGCTCGCGCTATGGCCGCAGTGGCGCGGAAGTGGCAGCCTCTCTGCTCAATCGCAACGGCATCGGCGGCGTGAACATCGGCCGCGCCGAGGGCCTGTTGTCGGACTATTATGATCCCACCCGAAAGGAAGTGCGGCTGTCCGAACACAATCACGACGGCAATTCCATTGCCGCGCTGAGTGTGGCCGCGCATGAAGTCGGGCACGCCATTCAACACAAGTTGGCTTACGGCCCGCTGAATTTCCGCACCTCTTTGTTTCCTGCGGCCAACATCGGCTCGTCGTTGGCAATGCCGCTGGCGCTGATCGGCATCTTCATGCGCATGCCGCTGCTGCTCGATATCGGCATCGTGCTGTTCTCTGGTGCGGTGTTGTTTCAGCTTGTCACACTGCCGGTGGAGTTCGACGCCAGCCGGCGCGCGCTCGCGCAACTGCAATCCGGCGGGTATCTCGCCAGTGATGAAATCGGCATGGCGAAGAAAGTGTTGACCGCCGCGGCCCTCACCTATGTCGCCGCTGCCGCCGTTGCCGTGATTCACCTGGTGCGTCTGGTGATGCTGCGCCAGGGCGACGAATGAGTTTCACGCGCAGCCGGTTTGATGAGCTTATGCTCTCCGGACCACCGCAGCGTCGCAAAGAACAAAAGGGAAGCCGGGTTGATGCCCGTCTTCCCTTTTGTTTTGCCCCGGCAGGATTGAAATCGCAATCATGGCGGCGTTGCCGCGGGCCGGTCGTAATTGGTCACGAAATATTCACTCACAATTCCCGCTGCCTTCAGGCTGTCGGCGGCCGCACGCGCCTTTTCCTGGGAAGGATAACGGCCGACGCGAATGGCATACCAGCCGTCCACATTGCGTGGCGGGACGACATACACCTCCAATCCGGAGGTCTGCAGGGATTGCATCATCCGATCGGCGCGGCGACGTTCCTTCACTGCACCGACTTGAAACGAGAAGTAGCGTTGTTGCTCGGCGGCTGGCGGTGGTGACGCAGGTGCCGCAACTTCCTCGGGCGATTGTTCCGGCCACACGAGAAAGATCATGAGCAGTCCAACTCCTGCCGCGGCCGCCCAGGCCCAACGCCGGTGTTTCCCCAACCAAGAAACGGCATAGAGCTTTCCTTCCCGCGCGGCAAGTTCGAAGCTCTCCAGCCGCTGCCGCAACGGCACGCTGGGAGGCGCAGCCGGCCGGCTCTCTGCCCGCCAGCGTTCGATCTCTTCCGGTGACAACAGGGAAGCACAGGCCGCGACCACGCGCGCGAGCGCATCGTCGCGTTGCACCAGCCGATGCGCCGCATGCAAGTGATGCAGCGCGCGGCGCACGCGCGGATCCTCCCCCCATTGCGCTTGAAAAGCGCGCGCATAGCACCAGCCCGCGAAATCGTCATGGCGCTCCCGCCCCAGGATCTTCTCCATGCACAGCGCGAGAATCTGATCACTCAGGTTACCGTCGTGCGCCAGGTGGTTGGCATAGAAGTATTCGGCGCGATAGTGCGTGCTGCGGTTTTCCAGAAAATGCTGCACGAAAAAGTTGGCGAGCGCTTGATCGCCGGGATTGTGATCGAGCAGCTCCTCGGCAATCGCGGCGGTACCCATGGTCAGCTTGGGTTGATTCAATACGTAGGATTTGAGAGCGTAATAGGCTTCCTCCGGCCGCACGCCTTCACGCAGCGCCGCCAGCAACTGCGTACGCGCATGCGGGTCATCGAGATGCCCGGCATAAAAGGGAAAGTAGCTGCGCCGCAGAGCCTGCTCGCATTTTTCCTGCTCGCGCGGCGACAGCAGGCCGCTGTCGAACAGCCGCCGCAGCAGTGGCAGCATCCCGGCCACGCTCTCTTCATGATCGGAAAGCAGCAGCTCCTTGCCGCGTTCCTGCAGGAAGGCAAAGCGCCGGCGGCCCAGGCGCGTGAGCACCGCGCTCACCAGCGGGAAGACCAGCAGCGCGAGAATGACGATGAGGAGGGTATCGGGAAAGTAGCTGCCGCGGAAAAGCAGCTCGTGCAGAATCCAGAGCGTGACAAAGGCCAGCACAGGGAGCAGCAGGATGCTCCAAAACAGGCGAAGCACAAGCCAGCGATACATTGCCATGAGGGAGGCGTTCCCAAGCGATTCTTCTGAACTGCCGGAGCAACGAGCCAAGGTGGCGTTGCCGGAAGACAGGCGCGCGCCGTCACCGGCACAAATAACGGCTTTTCCCCACAAAAGCAAGCGTGATGTCACTCAAGCGCGCCGCTTTGCCCGGCCGGTTTCATCGCGCAACGTATCGGGCCGGCGGGCCGCAGCCGGGTTCGCGGCGGGCGGCTGGCGCAAATCGTACCAGGCGCTGCCCAGCTCGGCGCCGGCCACGAAGATGATGGCGGAATAGTAAATCCACAACACCAGAATCACCAGCACGCCGAAGGAGCCGTACAACGCGTCGAAGCGGCCCAGGTTGGCGAGATAGAGTCCAAAGAGCCACTTGGCCAGCTCCCATAGCGCGGCCACCAGCAGGGCCAGCGTCAAGACGATGCGGGTGGGAACGCGGCGCTCGAGCGGCAGGCGATAAACGAGGAAGAACATCACCGCCGAGGCGGCAAACGCCAGCGCCAGCGCGATGAAACTGTTGAGGCGGCTGAAATCATAGCCGCGCTCGCTCAGCCAGCTCGTCAACCAGTTTTGCAGATCGGAAATGACATAGGAAAATCCGAGCGAGAGAAACAGCAGCGCGCCGGTGAGCACCACCATGCCGATGTCGAACAGTTTGCCGGTGAGATAATTGAATTGCAGCTTCTGGCGAAAGGTGATTTCGATGACGGTGCGGATGCCGCCGAAAACGCGCGAGGCGGCCAGCAGCAGCGAGATCAACCCGACCGCGCCGATGATCTTGCGGTCTTTGATGAACTGCTGCAGGTTGTGCTGCAGTTCGGTGAGCGTGACCGGCAGGGCGCGTTCGAGAAAGGCGAGGATGTCCTGGTGCATTTGCTCGGAGGATTCGAGCACGTAGCCGGAGATCGAGAGCAGAATCAGCAGAAAGGGCAGAATGCACAGCATGAGATCGAAGGCCAGGCCGGAGGCCAGAAAGGCGCCATAATCCCGGTCAAAGCGCCGGCCGGCCTCCTGCATGACTTCCCAGGCGAATTTCACGGCTCGGATCATGGCTCACGAAACCAGGCGTTCCTCCGCGGCGCCGGCCAGGCGCTTGCGCTGCGCCGCGCGTTTGTCTTCATCCAGTTCCATTTTGCGCAGGCGAATGTTTTCCGGCGTGACTTCCACCAGCTCGTCTTCGCCGATGAACTCGATGGCCTGATCGAGCGTCAACGGCCGCGGCGGCCGCAGTGTTTCGGTGCTCTCCGCGGTGGAACTGCGCATGTTGGTGAGCTTTTTCTCGCGCGTGATGTTCACTTCCAAATCGCCGTTGCGATTGCGCTCGCCCACCACCATGCCGCCGTACACTTCCGTGCCCACGTTCACGAAAAACTCGCCGCGATCAACCAGGCCGAGCAGCGCGTAGGCGGTGACCCGGCCGGCGCGATCGGCAATCAACGCGCCGGTGTTGCGCTGCGGAATGGCGCCGTGCCACGGCGCATAGCCGTCGAACAGCGTGTTGAAAATGCCCGTGCCCTTGGTGTCGGTGAGAAATTCGTTGCGGTAGCCGATCAACCCGCGCGCCGGCATGCGAAACTCCAGGTTCACCCGGCCGCTGCCGTGATTGACCATGTTGGTCATGCGGCCCTTGCGCTGCGACAGCTTCTCGGTGACCACCCCGATGAATTCCTCGGGAATGTCGATGAACAAATGCTCCATCGGCTCGAGGATGTGCCCGTCGGCCACGCGCGTGAGCACGCGCGGCTTGGAGGCCATGAACTCGAAGCCTTCGCGGCGCATGGTCTCGATCAGGATCGCGAGCTGCAACTCGCCGCGGCCGCAGACTTCGAAGGCATCGGCGCGCTCGGTCGGTCGAATGCGCAGGGCCACGTTGTGCAGCGCCTCCTTCTCCAAACGCTCGCGCAGATGGCGCGAAGTGAGATAGCGGCCTTCCCGGCCTGCGAACGGGCTGGTGTTCACCGCGAAGATCATGGCGACGGTCGGCTCGTCGACATTCAGGCGTGGTAAGGGCCGGGGATTTTCAAGATCAGTGATGGTATCGCCGATGTGCACGTTCTCCACGCCCGCCACCACCACGATGTCGCCGGCGACGACGCGGTCCACCGGCACGCGCTGCAGGCCTTTGAAGGAATACAGCGCGGTAAACTTGACCGTCCGGCGTTCGTCCTCTTCGGCGCAGAGGCAGTAGTTTCTGCCCATCTCCAGCACGCCGTGGCGCAACCGGCCGATGGCCAACTGGCCGACGTAGTCATCGTAATCGAGGTTGGTCACGAGAAACTGCGGCAACGCGGAATCCTCGGCCTGCGGCCCGGGAATGGATTGCAGGATGGTTTCGAACAGCGGCAAGAGGTTCACCGCGCCGTCGTTCAGGCGGCGATGGGCCACGGCCCGCTTGGCGTTGGTATAGATGATGGGAAACTCGAGTTGGGCGTCGTTGGCATCGAGATCGATGAACAGGCCGTAAATCTCGTTGGTGACCTCCTGAATGCGCGCATCGCTGCGGTCGATTTTGTTGATCACCACGACCACCGGCAGTTGCGCCGCCAGCGCCTTTTTCAACACAAAGCGGGTTTGCGGCAGCGGGCCTTCGCTGGCATCCACCAGCAACAGCGCGCCGTCCACCATGCTGAGGGCGCGTTCGACTTCACCGCCGAAATCGGCGTGGCCGGGGGTATCGACGATGTTGATCTTGACGTCCTGAAACCAGATCGCGGTGTTCTTGGCCATGATGGTAATGCCGCGTTCACGCTCCAGATCCAGGCTGTCCATGATGCGTTCGCCGGTGACTTGATTGTCGCGGAAAGTGCCGCTTTGTTTCAGCATGCCGTCGACCAGGGTGGTTTTGCCGTGATCGACATGGGCTATGATGGCAATGTTGCGAATGCTGTCTTTGACCATAAACTGCTCGAGGCTCCTCAAACAAGGTGCGAACCGGCCGGCCCTGCCGCCGGCAGTTCTCGATAAGATTGAACAAAAAGACGCGCCGGGAAACGCGAACGGCAATAATACGAAATAAACCCTAAAATTGAAAACACAATTCTAAAGTGTTCGTGGCAACGGGGGGCAACGACTTGGCCGTTGCCCGAAGGCCTCGGAGTCTTCACGGTGCTCGCAGTTCTGGAAACCTCGGCTTAGCCGAGGGTGGAACATTTTCGGGCGGACACTGAATCACAGGTCAAGTGGGACGGTGTGATGGATTTGCTGAATGCGATTGTCCGTGCAGTGCTGCAATCCTGATGATCCTGTCGCAGCATGCCTCGCCACGGCTGTGCGCAACTCAAATTCCCCAGCCGCCGCTCAGGTGAAGGTTGGTGCCGGTCACGTAGCCGGCTTCGGGGGAGAGCAGAAATTTGACCGCGGCCACAACATCCGCCACTGAACCGGCGTGCCCCGCTGGAATTCCCTGCATCGTCTTTTCCAACTCGGCGGGCAGGGCCGTGCCGGAGTCGATGAATGCCGGCGAGATGGCATTCACCGTAATGCCGTCAGGCGCGAGCAGCCTGGCAAGCGTGCGGGTGAGAATGAGCACGCCGACTTTGGCGATGTAATGCGCGGTCAAATTGGGCGAGCTCGCCAGTTGATCGGCATGCACGATGCTGAAATTGACTATGCGGCCCCAGCGCCGGCGCTGCATGCCGGGCGCCACCAACCGGCTGAGATAGAACACCGGATGCAGATTGTGATCGAACATTTCATGCCAGCCGGCGAGGGTTTCCTCGAACAACGGCACACGGTGGAAGGCGCCGGCGCAATTGAGCAGCGCATCGATCCGGCCCCACTTGTCTTCCACCTCCCGCACGAACGCAGTGGCCGCCTCGGGATCGGAGACATCGCACTGCCGGCTGATGACGCGGCGGCCCGCGGCGGCAATCGCGGCGGCCGCGCTGCCGGCCGCTGCCGGACTTTTGCGGTGGCACAGCGCAATATCCCAGCCGGCCTCGGCGAGCGCCAAGCCCAGCGCGCGACCGATGCCGCGGCTGCCACCGGCAATGAAGGCAACTTTTTCAGTCATGCTCAGCCTCTTCTCTCTTTCTTCTGCTGCGTGAACCGGTGAATGCTGACGCCTCCCGGCATGCGCCCAAATAAGGCAATTCCAACCCAAAGGGCAATCGCAAAGTGGCGGCCGCTTGCGGTGGGCCGAAATTAGTCTTGGCAATATAGATTCATATTCACTATCTTTTTTCAAATGGCAGATGTGAGGACTCTGTACTACGGAATGATCATGGCCATGCCAAAGCTGTTTCCCCGTTGCACCCGCCTGCTGTTGTTGGTTGCCGCCCCGGTTGTTTTCTCCCAAACCCCTGTGACGGTGCCCGTGCGCAGTGCTCCCGAATACCAAGAATTTCTCGCGGCGCAGCGTCTCCATGAGCGCGGCGCGTATCAATCCGCCGCCGAGCAGCTCGAGACCTTCGTGCAGCAGCATCCGGACAGCCCGGAAGCAGCGCCCGCGCGTTTTCTGCTGGCGGAAGCCTGCATGCAGCTCAAACAGTACGAACGCGCACTGACGGTCTATCGCGCGGTGAAGGATCTGCATCCCGACAGCCCGCTCGCACCAACCGCGTGGTACCGTGGCGGGTTTGCGGAATTTCTACTGGGGAAATGGCAATTGGCGGTGAGCACGCTCACCCGCGCGCTGGCACAATATCCCGAGCATCCGCTGCACCAGCGCGCCGTATTTTTGCTGGGCGAAGCCTATTTGCAGCATCAAGAGTATGAAGCAGCGCTCGCCGCTTATGCCCGTCTGTTGAAGGAATATCCGAACGGCGAGCTGGCCGCCGAGGCCCTGCACGCCCTCGGACTGGCGCATCTGGCACGTAAAGAGCATGAGGCTGCCGGCCGGGCTTTCGAGCGGCTGCTGCGCGAGTTCCCCGAACACCGCTTGCGCAATGCCGCCATGCTCGAAAGCGGCCGCGTTGCGGTCGCGGCGGGTGACACGGCGCAAGCGCGCGCGCGCTTCCTGCAGGTGCGGCAGAATGGCGCAACCGAGGCAGAGTCTGCGGCGGCATGCTATGGACTGGGCACGCTGGAATTTCGCGCGGCACGTTACCAAGCCGCCGCCGGACATTTTCAGGATCTGCTCGACCGGTTTCCGCAAAGCGCAAACGCCGCGGCGGCCTCCTTCATGCTCGCGGAGTGCCGCCTGGGCCTCGGGGAGTATGTTCTCGCCGAACAGGCTTATGCTGCGGCGCTGCAATCCCATCTTGATGATCCCGCGGCCGCGCGCGCCCGTTATCAAATGGCGCAGGCGCAATTCCAGCAGGGGAAATTTGAGCAGGCCGCGGCCGGATTTCAACAACTGCTCGCGCTGAATCCCGCGCCGGAATTGGCCGCTGAGGCGCAATTCTGGCTAGCCGAAGCCAGCTACAAAGCCGGTTGGTCCGCCCAGGCTGAGCAGCATTACGAAGAATTGCTGCAACAGTGGCCGCAGACCGGACACGCGGGTCAGGCCTATTATGGCAAGGGTTGGGCGGCACTGGAACGCAATGAAATGCCGGAGGCCGCCGCGCTTTTCAGTCGCGCTGCGGAACTCAGCGCGGACTCGTCCGACCGCATTGCGGCGCTGTTGCGCGCCGGCGACGCTTACGCTGCACAACGGCGCTTCGAACTGGCGATTCAGCAATATCGCGCGGCGCTCAATCTCCAGCCGTTGCCCAGCCAGGAAGCCGAGGCGCACTTTCAAATCGGCATGTGCCAGTACAAGCGCGATCAACTTCGGCCGGCCATCGCGAGTTTCACGGACGTCGTGCAACTTCATCCGCAAGCCAGGCTCGCGGCCGCCGCCCAGCTCATGACTGGCCGCGCCTGGTTTCATTTGCAGGATTATGAGCAGGCGCTCGGCGCTTTCAGCGCGGTGCTGATCCATTTCAGCGACAGCGAACATGCCGCGGAGGCGCAGTTCGCGCTGGGGGAATGCTATTTCCGGCTGCAGCAATATGAACACGCACGCGCCGCCTATCAGGCGCTGCTCGACAACTATCCCAACAGCGAGCGGCTGGACGAGGCGGTTACCGGCATGGAATGGGCGTTGGCGCAACAGGGCCGCAGCGCCGAGGCGATCGAGGTCGTCGACAAATACCTCGGCCGTTTCGACGATCCCGCTGACGTTGCGGAGCTTCTGCTGCAGAAGGCGGAGTTGTGTGCGCAATTGCGCCACACCGAGTGTGCGGTGGCGGCATTGCGGCAAATCACGCGTGATTGCCCCGCCACGCCGGCAGCGCAACAGGCCTGGTTCAAAACCGGTTCCTGCTTTGAACAAAGCGGTGATTTCGATCAGGCCATTGCGGCTTACTTCGAGCAGGCGCAGACGCATCCCACTTCGTTCTACAGCGCCGAAGCGCTGTTCCGCGCCGCCGGACTGTTGGAAAAAGCCGGCGATTCCGAGCGCGCGTTGATTGCCTACGAACAATTGCGATTGATGCATCCGCTGCACTCGCTGGCCGTGCGCGCCAACTATCGCGGCGGCTTGATGCAAATCGCTTTGCGCCAATTCGACCAGGCCCGCGCCCGCTTTGCCGCCATGCGGCAATCCCACCCGGAATCGAATGTGCAGGCGCTGGCGCTCTTGGGCCTGGGCAAGCTGGCGCTGGCCGAAGATCGTGAAGAGCTGGCGCGCACGCATTTGCGCGCCGCGCGCGAGCTGTCTGACTCTGAAGTCGCGGCCGAAGCGCAATTCGAGCTTGGGCAGAGTTACGTCCAGGAGCAGAATGACCGGCAGGCGGTGGAAGAATTTCTGGCGTTGCAGCCGGTTTATGGCGACTATCCGGAGTGGGCGGCGCAAGGCGTGATTGCTGCCGCGCAGGCCTGCGAACGGCTGCGCGAGTATGAAAAAGCGCGCCGCCTCTACCGGCAGGTGATCGAGAAATTCCCCATCAAGCCGGAATGGGTGCAGGCCTCGCAACAGCGGCTGGCTGCGCTCAAACAAAAACGTTAAGACGTGCTTGACGGCGGGAGGAGAATGACGGTGCAAGAGTTCTTGATTTTCTATGCGACGCTGTTGCTGCTCGTGAGTCTGGGCTGGTGGTGGCGGGAGGGGAAATCTGCCGGCCGCGGGGAGGAGTGATGTTCATTGGCCATTTTGCCGTTGGGCTGTTGATCAAGGCCCGGTTTCAGCGCGTGCCGATGGTGTTGATTCTGCTCGCGGTGCAACTGTTGGATTGGATTTGGCTGGTGCTGTCCTGGCTGGGGGAAGAGCACAGCCGTTTGATCCCGGCCGGCGGCCTGCACTATGTGCAATTCGATCACGTCCCCTATTCGCATTCCCTTTTTTGGATGGGATTTTACTCTCTGGTTGTGTTCCTGCTGTTCATTGGCGCGCGCGCGCAGCGGCATTGGGCCCTGCCCCTGAGCCTGGGCGTGCTCTCCCACTGGCCGCTGGACTGGCTCGTGCATCACGCCGATTTGCCGCTGGCGAATTTCGGCCCGGCCACCCAACTGGGGCTTGGGCTGCAGGCCTTCTCGCCGATGGCGGCCCACGGCCTGGAATTGTTGCTGCTGCTCGTGGGCTGGGGAGTGTATTACCGCACGCTGCGCCGCGTACCCGGCCGGCAAGGTGCCCGCGTCTGGGAAAGTTTGGTTCTGTTGGTGGCCGCGTGGCTGGCCATGTTGCTGTTCTTGTCGATTGCAACCCTCAGTTAATGCAGGAAACCTCGTGTCCCGTTTGTTTCACCATTCTGTGATGCTTCTGCTCGTGCTCTCCGCATGCTGGTGCGTGAGGTTGTGGCCGCAAAGCGCCAACGTCGAGCGCAGCGCCGAAATCAAGCGGGCGTTGCAACGTGGCGAGTTTCAGCTTGCCACGGCGTTGGCGGACAGCGCCATTGCCCATTTTCAAGATTTCGCGCCCGCCCAGCTCGCGGAGATTCATGCGCTGCGCGGCCTGCTCGCTTACCGGCGCAATGAGGCCGCTGCCGTTGACGCCCATTTCCGCTCGGCCCTGCAGCTCTCGCGTACGATTCAGCTCGATCCGATTTTCTTCTCGCCGGCGCTGCAGCATCGCTTCGAACAAATCCGCAGTCAAATGCCGCAGACCGAAGCACCCGTGCGCCTGGAAACACGCTACCTGATGATTCCGGATCAGCGGGTGGCTGCCGCCTGGCGTTCGCTGGTGCTGCCGGGCTGGGGGCAACGTTTCAAGGGACAGAAAACACGCGGCCAGGTTTTCCTGATCTCTGCGGCCACGCTGGCCGGCGCCACGCTCACCGCCCATGTCTTGCGGGAACGCGCCGAAGAGCGTTACCTGCGGGCCGGGGCCGCAGAGGTGCAGGCGCGCTATCACACCCTCAATCGTTATCATCTGCTACGCAACAATCTGGCGCTCGGTCTTGGAGTCGTGTGGGGGGCCTCCTGCCTCGATGCGCTGATCTTGCGCGTCACCCCGCCGGAGAAAAGCAGTGCGGTTCACACCCGCGTGCAGTTCGCCGCTGAGGCGGCTGCGCTCACCTTCAGCATCTCCTTCTAAAAAGCGTCCCTCCCACAACACCACCGCCCGGGCGGTTTTTTTCATTTCTGGATGACACCAAAAAAAAGGGCCGGCGCCTGAAAACCGGCCGGCCCGTCGCGATTACCAGTTAAATTGAACAAGCAAGAGCTTGCGCCTGCACGCTACCGGATCAGCGCCAGCTTGCGGGTGGCGATCATTTCCTCGCCGGAATTCTGCAGCCGGGCGCGCAACACATAGAAATAAACGCCGGAGGGCAGCGGCTGGCCGGCGTGGTCGCGGCCGTTCCACCGCGCGCGATGCCGTCCTGCCGGCAGGGTTTCGGCCAACAGCACGCGGATTTGCCGGCCGGTCAAATCATAAAGCTGCAGTTCCACCTGCGCCGCCTGCGGCAGCGCGAATTGAATCACGGTTTCAGGATTGAATGGATTCGGCGAATTCTGATACAAAGTGAATTGCTCCGGCACGACAACTGGATTTTCCGCCACGCCGGTGGTGGAATCCCTGGCTTGCGCAATGAACTCCACGCTGGCGCGCGGCAGCGAATCCAAACTTGCGGTCAGGCGGTTGAGGCCGGGCTGCGGGCCCAAGCGCCATTGCGCCTGCACCACACCATTGCTGTCGGAAGACACGCTGCTGTTGCCGGCCACGCTGCCGCCGCCGGCGACAACAGTGAATTTCACCCGGCCCGCATTCACCAAATTACCGAACTGGTCACTGATCCGCGCCATCACCGGCAGCGCCAGCAACTGATTCACCCGGCCGGTTTGTTGATTGCCGCCGGCAATCTCGATCCGGGTTGCCGGCAGCGCCACGAAGCGAACCAGCAGGCTGTCATGCAAAGCGAGATCGTCAGACATCACCCGCGCCTTGACGGCCTTGCGCTGCGCTTTGGTCGAGCGTAACTCCGCGATGGCAACGCCCAAGCTGTCGGTGGGTGTTTTGGGTTGAATGATGAAGTTGTTCTCGCCCGTGGCGCTGATCGCCACCAGTTTGCCCGCAGCGGGATTGCCGAAATCGTCCTGCAGGGTGATCTGAATGTGCGCGGCAGATTGACTGTCTGCCGGTACGACGGTTCCGTTGACCAGCGTGATTTTCGAACGCAATGGACTCACTGCGCCGGTGATCGCCGTGGCGACGAAATGCAGCGGCGCCGGCGGCAGGGGCCGGCCGCGGAATCCCGCGGTTGCAGTCACGCGCTGCTGACCGGCAGCGGTGCCCAGCGTCCACTTCACCGCAGCAAGCCCTGCGCTGTCCGTGACGACTTCCTGGCTGGGTTGCCAGCTTGCCAGGGAACCATTACCCTCCACGACTTTGAAAAGTACCGGATAATCGCGCAACGGAGCGCCCGCGGCATCCCAAAGTTGCACCACCAGCGGTTGCGGCAGCGGTGTGGCAATGGCCGCGCTTTGCCCGTTGCCGCTCACGACTGCCATCGTGTCCGGCGGCGCGGTGATCACGATGAACTCGGCCCGCACAGTGTCGCTCACGGCGCTGTCCGGCCGCACCAGTACGCGGATGGTATCGCCATAGACGTCGCCCGCGATCAAAGCCGTGCCCGCTTGCGCCAGGCTGTCGGAGAGCACTGTCTGTTCGAGCGGAAGCTGCCCGTGCGCAAAATGGCCGCTGCCGTTGACAATCCGGAAAGTGACCGGCTGTTGCGTGAGCGGATTGTTGAAACGATCACTGACTTTCACGGTCAGCGGCGCGGCCGGAGAATTGACCGGCACCAGTTGCTCTCTTTCGCTCAGCCTGGCCAGCGTTGCGGGTTTGCCGGAATGTGCGCTCGCGAGGCAGGAGATCGGCGAGCCGGTCAGCCCGGGCGCGCGCATCTCGACCTGCACCTCGCCCGGCGTGGTGCCCAGCGTCAGCCGGGCGGCCGCTTTGCCGGTACTGTCCGTCGCAACGGTGACTTGATTGACGCCATTGAACGTGCCGGCGCCGCTCACCACCACAAACTGCACGGGATGATTCTTGAACGGCTTGCCATATTGATCCCTCACCAGCGCCACCAGCGGCTGCGCCAGCGCCAAGCCCACTTCGCCAGTTTGACCGCAACCGCTCACCAGACTCAACTGCTGCGCCACGGCGTTGCGGACGGTCGCCGCTTCGACCACGTTGGACATGCCGCTGCCATTGCCAGCTTCATCGAACACGCGCAGCGCGAAATAATACGGCGTCTGCGGCTGCAAGCCGGTTACCGTGAATGTCTGGGTCAGGCCGGCGGCCAGCGGCGCCGGCGGATTGGGCACCAGCGTGGCGGTGTTGAAATTGTAGGCGGCAATCGGCCAGGTGGCATAACGAATCTCCAGGCTGTTGGCGCGACCGGCGTTCTCATTGTCGCCGGTGGCGGTCCATTGCAGCGTCACGGAATTCATCGTGCTGTCGATCGCGCGCAAGTCCTTCACCTCGCCGGGCGGAATCGCATCGCTCTGCACCCAGGTGATGGTGAAGTCATCGACCTGGTTGTTCAATTGCTCGCCGTGAATGAAAACGCCGGCATACCAATAGTTGTCCTTGGGAAATTCCTTGCTGCGGTCTTCCAGCGTGGCGTCCCAATCGTTGTTGACGTAGTAATCGAAGTACACTGCTTCCGGCTGCTGGCGAATGTAGGCGGTGACCACGTCGCCGGCCACCGGATTGGCATGGGCGGGCTGCTGATCCACGGATTTGCCCTGGCGGGGATAGTATTCCCACGTGCCGTTCTTGATGATCCACAACCAGACTTGATTCCAGTTGTTGCGATGCCACAGCCAATAGCCGCTGGCATCGGAAGAGGCGTCATCGAGCATGAGCGCGTGCGCCCCTTCGCGAATGCCCAGGGCATCGGCGTTTTTGCCCCAGCGGTAGGAGACCGAAGTGATGGTGCGCCCGGGTTGGTTGAATACCGGCTTGAACACCGCCAGGTAGCGCCATTCGTAGATCGCGGCCGGTGTGAGCCACAACTCACCGTCGACAATCTGCCAGTATTGCGGATCGTAGGCCCAATCCGGCCCGACCTCGCTGCGGTTGAAATTGTCCACCACCCGCAGGGTATCCATGCCGCTGCTGCTGGTGCGCCATTCGAGTTGGAGATGGTCGGACAGGCCCAGCTCGCGCCGCAAGGCGGCCACGTGCGCTGGTTCCGGTTTGGTTTGTTTTGAATCGGAAGGAGATATTGCTGTTGCTGCGTTCACCCAGAATGCTGCGCTCACGCCAAGAACTGCAAGGAGGCTTCGTTTCATTGTCAGCGCCCGGCAAGGTTCAAGGAAATTTGTCATGTGATCGCAACCGTGCGATAGACCGGGCCATTTCCGCGTTGGGGGCGGGAGCCGGCACCTGCTGCCTTGCCTGGCAAAACTCAAAGGCAATACTAGCGTTGAGCCGCAGAGACTGCGGAAAGCGCGGCGGGTGAATCACTGCCCGCCACTCTTGCTGTCGGAATGCGGTCCGGGAACTCACTGCTCGGGGCGAGGCTGGAACCGCCAGACTTGCTGCATGCTTTCGCCCCTCCTGCGCATCTACAGCAAGTGACGTGCCCATGTGTTTGCGAAATCAGACGGACTGAAATCGTCCAGGTGACTCCGTACCTCGATCAACGCGGCCATGATGGCAGCGGGCCTCTCGCGCAGGCCGGCAGCAGATATCTGCATTTCAGAATGAATCCAATGCAAACACGTACACCGGATCTTGTCCGCATCGCGTCGCGCAGCACGAGAGCAGCATCAAGGAGACCCTCCTGGAAAGAGCGGCAACTCCTTGGAAACGAAAAAAGGCCGGCAGTGGGAGTTCTTTTTGATGGTCACACCGCATTCGGCTGGTTTTCTTTGGTTTGATTCGGCGGGCCGTTGTTTCAGGCTTGGCCGGTCTTGCTACAGTGAATTCTCCTGATACGTTTTCCACCGTCCTGCACTTGACCGGCGAGCAATAGGCGCTAGGGCACGACGCGATTGGAGAGCAGCCGAGCCGCGCTCTGAAAATTCCATCAGAATCTTCTTGACAAAGAGGCCCTGTTTTCGCAAACTGCCGCCACTTGGCTTGAGGGGCTGCTGCGTGCAACCAAGCGAGAGGCCGGCAGAACAGGAGGAGTTTGGTCATGCCGGCGCTTCGGGTGCCTGCGGGGCAAGTCAATGATCCCCCATTCAAACAACACGACCAGTTCTGGCAAGAAACGCAAGCCGTTTGCGGCTGGTGCTTACCACCGGCGTATTTGCATTGGCGACGCCGAAACACTCCGCGGCAAGTGCAGCCGGAAGCAGTGTCAAGCGAGCAGATCATTCCATTTAGCTTTTGACATTAACAAAGATTGTTGGGAGGAATGTGACATGCTGAAGAAGATCTCGTGGATTTTGGGTATCGCGCTTTGCCTATGGGTATTGAACAGTTGCGGCCCCAAAGCGGCCCGGGTTACTGGTGAAACGGATCAATTTGGCTGCCAGGAACCGCCACCCTCGGTGTTCACCGCCGCGGGCATTGACGCCGAATTCGCGCAATCGAAATTCGGCAAAATCGTCACCGGCGACATCAACCTCAAAACCAATCCCGAAGTCATTTCCCTGGCAAGCAAGGCGGTGACGGATTCCAGAATCAGCAGCTACTTGCGATGCCTGGCCATCCATCGCGACGGCTACACCAAGGAACAGGCAGCGTACTTGGAAGAATTGACCAGCTTCATGCGCACGGGTCCGACCGCCGAAGAATTCATCAAATGGAAAAGCGAGAATCCCTTCCCGGGGACCAAGCCGGAGGCGGGCAACGCCACCAAACAAGACGAGCTGGTGCAAGCCCGGGAAGCGATCCAACAGCTTCAACAGGAAGTGCAGGCAGCGCAGTCGCGCTTGGAGCAGTTGAAAGCCTCGGAATGGAGTGCCATCGCCCGGTCGCACAACTGGCTTCCTGAAAAGGAATGTGACAGCGCGTGGAAAAGCAATGAAGGAGAGGGCCGGGACGCGGCCGGCCGGCGGGTGCGGGTGAGAATCAACACGCTGACGCAGGAATACCGCTGGGTCTTTGCACGTTCGGATGTGGTGGAAGCCTACTCGCCTCCCATTGATCCGCGAGCTCACGTGAAAAAATTGAACATCAGCAACGCCAAGTTCGGCATTGTTTGCGTCGGCACGGCCTCCTCCGAGGGCGAAAGGGGAGAAGAAGAATCCCGCGCCAAAGGCCGCGCCGAAAGGCTGCAGATCATCTTTCGCGAAGAATTCAACAATGTGCCGGCGTTGTACAGCCTCAGCCTGGGCCAGTTTCAACACAAGCAGAAGAGTTTCAATCCGCAGGCCACGCGCGACGAGCGCAGAGTTATTGTCATCGAAATACTCGATCGCGACCAAGAGGTGAATCTCACGGAGGCGATCAAGGATGCTTTGCTGAAAGTCATTGAGAAAGTCAGGCAGGAAGGGGCAATCCCGTTTTGGGATTTCAGGGATTATACTGCTTTCGATCTCTACGGGGCCTAGGAACGATTCCGGCGGGAGAAGTCGTGGACGCTGGAGCCCGTCGCGATTTCTCCCCGAGCCGTGCCGGCACTTTGGCGCCTCTCTATTTCAATGCAACTGACCAGGTGCCGGGGGGAGCGGCCGTGGTTGCAGCAACAGCTTGGAAGACGCAACAATTCTATGAGGACAACATGCAGGACGCACTCAGGAGGATTCCTGGAATGAAGGCTATTGCCCGTTTGGCGATGCGGCTCGCCAACGCCGCCCAATCAACGATGTCGCCGTTTGTGCAGCATTTTTCTGCCGGCCACTTCTATTCACCTTTGCCCGACGTCAAATGGCTGCGCCGCCAACGGCGTGCTCTCTTCGACCGCACCGCCACCGAATGCCCCGGTGTCGACCTCCGCGAGGCACAGCAGCAAGAAGTGCTCGATGAGCTGGCGGTCTTCTACGATGAACTCCCATTCCCGGCCTCGCCCGACCCTTTGTTTCGCTACCACTATGAGAATCGTTATTTCTCATATGGCGATGCGGTGGTGTTGTATGCCATGCTGCGCCGCCTCCGGCCGCAGCGAGTCGTGGAGGTGGGTTCGGGATTTTCCTCGGCGGCCATGCTGGATATTGACGAGCGCTTTCTCGGCGGCAAGACGCAGTTTACCTTCATCGAGCCGCATCCGGAACGGCTGCTGGCGTTGTTGCGGCAGCAGGATTTGCACCGGTGCTCGGTGCTGCAAATGCCGGTGCAAAAAGTAAATCTGGCAACATTCGCTGCACTCGCGGCCGGTGACGTTCTCTTTGTGGACTCTTCCCACGTCGTCAAGATCGGAAATGATGTCCGGCATCTTCTCAGCCAAGTTTTGCCGCGCCTGCGCGCCGGCGTGGTGGTGCACTTCCACGACATTTTTTGGCCGTTTGAATATCCGGAAGAATGGGTGTTCGGCGGACATGCCTGGAATGAAGCATATTTTCTCCATTCCTTTCTGCAGTTCAACACCGCCTTTGAGATCGTCTACTTCAATTCGTACATGGCGGTACGGCATCATGAGAGGCTCCGGGAAAAGATGCCGCTCGCTCTGAAGAATGCCGGCGGCAGCCTGTGGCTCAGAAAAACGGCGTGACTTGCTGCGCTACGCCGGCCCGGTACCATGGCCTGCGCAAGCCCCCTGATCGCCAGCGCCTCTTGCAGCGTTGCCCGGCACGCCGGCCCTTGCCGGCGAATCCGCCTCTCGCGACCCCGCCGCGAGAGGCGGCAAGGCCGTGGTTTCTCCCCCGCGTCTCTCTTGCTACAACCATTCACCAAATCCTTGCCGGATGACAGCAGGAGTGCATGCGCTTATCGAGCTTGCCGCCCGCCGCCTTTTGTCCACCAAACCAACCGGAGTGAAAAGCATGCTGGAGATCGTTGATTTGAGTCAGGAAATCTTTTCGGACATGCCGGTGTTTCCCGGCCTGCCGGCAGTCAAGATCACCATGCACGTTTCGCACGAAGAGTGGGACGGCCTCGCAGGAAACGAAATCGTCTCACCCGCGGTGAATCGCCTCGAACTGGGCGAACACACCGGTACGCACGTCGATGCCTTCAATCACATGGCCCGGCAGTATCGTGGGCAATCCATCGACACGATGCCGCTCACGCTGTTTTACACCGCAGGCCTCTGCCTGGATTTGTCGTACAAACGTCTGCGCGAGCTGATCACGCCGGAGGATCTCGAACGGGCGCTGGCCGCCGCGGCGCTTGCGATCAAACCGGGCGATACCGTGCTGCTCTACACCGATCACTATCGCCGCGCCTTCGGCACCGATGATTGGCACCACGGACCGGGCCTGAGCACGGAAGCCGCGCGCTGGCTGGGGCAACACAAAATTGCCGCGTTCGGTGTGGAACCGGCTGCGCCGGGCGTGCGCCATGTTTCCAACCAGCAGGTTCATCATATTTGCGGCGAAATGGGTTTCACGCATTATGAGAACATGATCAACTTGCATCAGCTCATCGGCCGCGGCCGTTTTCGCTTCATTGCGTTGCCACTCAAAATTCGCGGTGGAACCGGCTCGCCGGTGCGCGCGGTGGCGGTCTGGGAAGAATGAGCGAGAAGAGTTGCCGTTGATTCCCGCGCCGGCGTTCGGACGAGTTGAACGGAATACGCTGCCCCGCGTCTCATGCTGCAAGCGCGCACACAATGTGTAACCGAGAGGGAAATAGTGTTGGACCTGAAGCCATCGATACGCTGCCGCCATCCGATTCACTCCGGCCTCGCACTCCGGCTGGCCCTGGCCATTGCGCTGGCAAGCCCGGCCGCCGGCCAGCGGGTGCCGGTCGAGGTACTGATTGAGAATCGCTTCAACGCCGGTGAGGGATTGTGTTTCAATGGCGAGGGCCGCCTGTTTGTCGGCGCCAACCGCGCCGTGTGGGAAATCACGCCCGAGGGCGAAGCCCGCAAGCTGGCAGAGTTCACTTCGAATTTGGGCATGGCACCCATCGGCGAACGTGATCTGCTCAAGGCGGATTTTGGCCCGCTGGTGTTCCCGCAACATGGCCCCAATCATGACGGCGTCGTGTATCGCCTCACGCCGGAGGGCGACACCACGACCGTGGCAAGCGGCATCGGTGATCCCAACGCAATCGTCGTGCTGCCCGACCGTTCGTTTCTCGTTTCCGACGACTTCACGCACTTCATCTACCAGGTCACACCAGCAGGCACAGTGAGTGTGTTTACCGAGGCGATTCCGTTTCCCAACGGCCTCGCGCTCAGCCCTGACGCCGGCGTGCTCTACGTGGCGCGCATTTTCCGCCGCGCGCCTGATTTGCCGGCGCCGGCGCGTTTTCAGGACTTCAGTGATGAAGTCTGGCGCTTGCCGTTGCGCAACTGCCGGCCGGCAGCATCACCGGAAGTGATTTTTCGCACCGGTGGAGAATCGGGGCCGGACGGTTTGGCGGTGGATGGGGAGGGGCGAATCTACCTGGCTGCGGCACGCGCCGGCCAGCTTTGGCGCATTACGCCGCAATCCGGCAAAGGCGAATTGCTGGTAGACGAGCTGCCCGGTTTGGCGAGCATTGCGTTTGGCCGGGGCGCATTCGATCATCAATCTCTTTATGCGATGCAGATTCGCGGCGGTCGCGTGCTCCGACTGCAGGTCGGCGCCCGCGGCGCCAAGCTTCATCTGGGCGGGCATGGGAAATGATGGTAACCGCATACCAACGCCGCCTGCGGCCAAGATTTTGACCTCGCCGGAGATTCCCCCACTCGCGTCGTGCCTGGAGAGACACCCCAAGTTGCAAGCGCGCTGGAACAACTGGCATATGCCTGCGTATATTCCCCGCCGCTGTCCAGACACGACCGCGCGACCTTTGGTGTTCACATTCCCTTTCTGCCGGTGCCGCCTTCCGCATCGAGATCAGCCGGCAGTGAGGGCAGGCTCAGACGCGTGCGTCTATTCGACGCACCCTCTCCTACTTTCTGGTGAAGCAAGCCCGGTGTTTGCGGAGCATTCACGAGCAGGAGAAGCGTGCGCAGCGGTGAACCACAATCCCAAGGAGAAGCAATGCCAGACCTCAAGCTGAAACAAAACGTCATCGACGATTTCAAGTCCCGCCTGCGCGGTCCTCTCATTTTCCCCACTGAGTCCGCTTACGAGGAAACGCGTTCCATTTGGAATGCAATGATCGACCGGCGGCCGGCGCTGATCGCGCGTTGTCTCGGCGTGGCCGACGTGCAGGCGTGCGTGAATTTTGTCCGCGAGCACCGGCTGCCCTTTTCGATCCGCGGCGGCGGCCACAACATTTCGGGACTTGCGGTTACGGACGGCGGACTCATGATCGATCTTTCCCTCATGCGCGGCGTGTGGGTGGATCCCGCCGCCCGCAGGGCCCGCGCCCAAGCCGGTTGCTTGTTGGGCGATGTCGATCGCGAGACACAGATCCACGGCCTGGCAACGGTGATGGGCTTCGTTTCGAACACGGGCATTGCGGGCTACACCCTGGGCGGCGGTTTCGGGTATCTCACCCGCCGCTTCGGCTGGACCACGGACAACCTGCTGAGTGTGGAAATGGTCACTGCCGGCGGGCAAGTGGTGCGGGCGGACGAGAAGGAGAATGCCGATTTGTTTTGGGGATTGCGCGGCGGCGGCGGCAATTTCGGCATTGTGACGAATTTCGAATACCAACTCCATGCGATCGGCCCGGAGGTCATTGCCGGCGGAATTGCCTGGCGTGGTGAAGACGCTGCCGAAGTGCTGCAGATGTATCATGCCCTCACGCAACAGGCGCCGCCGGAACTCACTTGCGCGGCGGCCTTGCGCCTGGCACCGCCGGCTCCCTGGTTGCCGAAGGAAATTCACGGCCGGCCCATCGTGGCCTTGTTCGTGTGTTATTCCGGACCGATTGCAGAGGGGGAGAAGGTGGTGGCCGCAATCAAAGCGTTTGGCGCGCCAGTGGGCGATATTGTGCAGCGGCGGCCTTATGTGGCGCAGCAAAGTCTGCTGGATGCCACCCAGCCCAAGGGCCGGCGGTATTACTGGAAATCCGAGTATCTGTCCAAGCTCGACGCGGAGATTTTCCCGCGCGCGATCGCGCACGCGAAGGATTTCAAATCGCCGCACGCGGCCATCATCTTCTTTCCGATCGACGGCGCGATCCGCAGACTCCCGGATGATCATTCGCCCGTGGGCAACCGCAATGCCGCTTGTGTGCTCAACATTGCCGCAGCCTGGGACAAAGCCGAGGAAGATGACGCCAACGTGGCCTGGGCGCGCACGGCATGGCAGGATATGCGCCGCTTCTCAACGGGCGGCACCTACATCAACTTTCTCACGGAAGAGGAAGGCGAGGACCGCATCCGGGCGGCTTATGGCGACAACTATCAACGCCTGGTCGAAGTGAAGACGAAATGGGATTCGGAAAACCTGTTCCGGATGAACAAGAACATCGCGCCGCGGCCGCCGCGCGGATGAAATTGCCTGGCCCGGCGTGCAATTCTGAACGTCGGCAGTCACTGCAGTGAAATCCCACAGCAAAGCCCGCAGTTTTGCTGTGGGATTCTTTTTGCACGTTTGGCGTGCCGCCTCTCCCACCGTCTATCTTCCCTGGCAAAAATTTCCGCAAAATCTCGCCGATGCCGTTAGTGTCTAGACAAACACATTAAAACCCAACTTCCGCGAAGGGAGGTTCTCTCGAACCGGCAGGCCGCCGGGCGCGAGGAGGGGCCCGCTTCGCGAACCCTTGGTTTCACCGCCACCCATTGCCAGGGTTTCTATGGACAAGTCACCTCAGTTCGCCACAGGATCTGGTGAGAGATACGCCGTGATCATCGGGATCAATCATTATCGTGATCCGGGAATTGCGCCGCTGCAGTTCGCCCGCAACGATGCCACCGCCTTGCGCGATCTGCTCATTGATCCTCGCTGGGGCCTGTTCAAGAAAGAAAACGTCCATCTCCTGGTCGACGCACAGGCGACTGCCGGTGACATCCGTTCGCAACTGATCTACTGGCTGGGCGCCAATGTGAATGAGAATGATGACGTCTGGCTCTTCTTTGCCGGGCGGGGCGCCACCCTCGCCTCCCATCCCGCCACGCACGCGCTGCTCGGCCATGATGCCATGTTGAACGATCTGGAAGGCTCCGCCATCACGCTGGACAAACTGGAGGAGTGGCTGCAGCTCGTGACCGCGGCCCGCATGCTGATCGTGCTCGACTGCGGCTTCAACGTCGACGGCGACGGCCGCGCGCTGGCAACCGGCGGCGTGCCGGTCTTGTATGACGATTCCTTTCTCGCGGCGCTGGCGCAGGGCCGGCAGCGTTACGTGATTGCCGCGGCCATGCCGCATCAAACCTGCCTGGAAGACCCGGAACTGCAGCACGGCCTGCTTTCCTACATCCTGCTGCGCCAGATTCAGAGCGAGGCCAGCGGCGAGGTCGCCGGCCGTCTGAGTTGGGATGCACTTTATCAATTCCTGGCGGTGGCGGTGCCGCGCTGCGCCGAGCAGTTGGGCGCGGTGCAGAATCCGATTCGCCTGGGCAGCCGGGAGAATTTCATTCTGCTGGCGGGCGAACCGCCGGAGAGTCGCATGGCGCCGGCGGTGCCGGAAGGCGAGCTGGCGGAATTCGTGCGTGTCTTGCTGCTGCAAGCACAAGAGGCGGCGCGCACGGATCAGCTCGAGAAGGCGAAGGAACTGTTCGGCGAGATTCTGCGGCTGGAACCGGGCAATCGCCGGGCACAACGCGGCCTGCAAATTCTGCAGGCGGAACTCGAGCGCAACCAGCGTGAGCAGACGCTCAAGGATTTGTTCGTGCAGGCGCGGCGCCACCTCGACGAAAAAAACTATCTCGCCGCGCTGCAGACCTACCAGGCCATCCAGCAGTTCGATCCCACCAGCAAATCCGCGGCGCTGGGCGTCGAATCCTGCCAGGCGCTGCTGCAGCGTGATTTGCCAGGCCGCGCACCGGTGGAAGAGCCGGCAGCCGGGGAAGGGGCGGTACGCTACCGCCACATGAAGCCTTACGATCGTTACATTTGGCCCTATATCGGCTGGTGGGCCTTGCTCTGGTGTTGCTGGAAAATCTTCACCGGCGATTTCGTGAATCTCGACACGCCCTACTCCCTTTTTCAGCCCGCGGTGCAAGCCGCCTTCATCGGCGCCCTCATCGGATTCGCGCATGCCAGCATCAACTATGGCGTGATCAAGCTGGTGAAGGTCTTGCGCCGCCGCCGCCTGTTGAACAAGGCTTGACCGCAAACAAAAAGGCGAAAGCTGTTTGCTCTCGCCTCAGAAGTGATCTACAGAAGAATCTCCCCACCGCTGCACGCGCCGCCTCATGCCCCCAATGCCGCCCTGCTTCCCGCCGGTCTGGTGAACTCCCCTTGCGCCAAAGCGCCGTTCATTTCTCTTCGCGCATTTGTCGCAGCGTCGCGATTTCCTGATCCAGCCGTTTCTGCCGCCGGCTGATGGAAAAGAGATAACCCAAAATCAACACCCAAACCACGACGAATCCGGCAAACAGGAAGTTGAGATTCCTGGCCGGGGTGGAGGCCGGCGCTTGCAGCAGCAGCGCCATCCCCGACCAAACAATTGCCATTGCGAGTGCCATATGGTTGCATCCGTTGCGTTGAATTGAACTGCCAGAGCAGGGAGGTGCCGGCGGCCGTTGTCACGGTTCGGCGATCATAGCGTTGTGCAGTTGCAGAACATTGCCAGCGGCGCGCTTCAGGAAGCCGCGAAGGACATCTCCTGCTTGATCTCTTTGACGGCGAGCTGGGCGCGCTCGAGGCGCAGACGCTGCAGCAGTAGAAAAACGAACAAGCAGATGAACACCACGATGCTGAACAGAAACGTGTAACGCATGCTGGGCTCCAGCCCCGAGCCGGAGCCGCCGAAAATGACCGGCTGCGGATGCAGCGTGCGCCACAAACGGTTGGCGAGATAGACGATCGGCACGTCCACGAAGCCGACGATGGCGAAAACCGCCGCGAAGCGCGCCCCGCGCTGCTCTTCGCCGGTGTAGACGCGCAGCATCATGTAGCCGATATAGATGAACCACAGAATCAAAGTGGTGGTCAGGCGCGGGTCCCATGACCACCAGGTGTTCCACACCGGCCGCGCCCAGATCGGGCCGGTGGTCAGCACGATGGTGGTGAACAGCACGCCGATCTCAGCGGAGCAAAAGGCGACGCGATCGTGCCACAGGCGATGTTTCCACAAATAGAGCACGCTGTAGACGAAGGTCACCGGGAACGCCACCGCCAGCGCCACGATCGCCGAGGGCGCGTGAAAATAGAAGATGCGTTGCACCACCCCCATGCTGGCTTCGGTGGGAACCATGATGAAGATGTTGTAGAGGTTCACCAGCATCAGCACGGCGGTGATCATGCCGAAGATGTTGGCCCACCGTTGCAGTTTTTCCGCAGCAGGCATAGGAATCCACCTCTTGTTGAGGACAGGGTTGTGAGCCGGTGCCGAAGCAAGCGCGTGCGCTCATTCTTCCAGCACGTACTCAAAGGTCACAAAACAGACGATGATGAACACGGCATCGAAGGCGATCAGAATCTTGAGCCAGTCGGCCAGGTCCGCCCACGAGCGACCGTTGAGCGCGCCGGCGGTGGCGTGCACCGCGGCGAGAATCACCGGCACTTGTATGGGAAACAACAGAATCGGCAGCATGATCTCGCGGGTGCGGGTGTTGACCGACATCGCGCTGAACAGCGTGCCCACCGAGGCAAAGCCGATGGTGCCGAGCAGAAACACCAGCGCGGTTTTCTCCAGCCCCACGGTCAGATCGACGTTGAAAAAAATCGCGAACAGAACGAAGGTCGGAATCTCGATCAGGAAAATGAAGATGATGTTGCCGATGGCCTTGGCCAGAAACAGCAGGCCACGATCGAGCGGGGCGATCATCAGGCCGTGCAGCGAGCCGCGCTCGACTTCATGAATCATCGAGCGGTGCAAGCCCAGCACGCTTGCAAATGTGAAGGCCACCCACAGCAGGCCGGGGCCGGCCTCGCGGGTGGCGGTGCTGCCGGTTTCAAAGGTGAAGCTGAAGATCACCACCACGATGAGCGCGAACATCAGCATCGAGGAAAGCAGCTCTTTGGTGCGAAACTCGGAAAGCAGATCCTTCCACACCACCGCCCACAGTTTGGCCAGCGCGCTCATTGCTCTCCTTTCGCCACCAGCTCGAAGTAAAGCGCCGAAAACGCCCGCGCCTCCACGTTGGCGGTTGCGCCTTCCCACACGATGCGGCCGCGCAGAAAGATCACGGCGCGATCGGCCATCGCCAGGCCCTGTTGCAGATCGTGGGTCACCAGCAGGATGGTGCGGCGCTCGCTGCGCAGCTTTTGCAGCCACTGCGTCAGCATGCTGGCGGCGTGTTGATCGAGGCCGGTGTAGGGTTCGTCGAGAAACAGGATGCTGGGTTCATGCACCATGGCGCGCGCGATGGCGAGGCGCTGCTGCATGCCGCGCGAGAATGCCCGGACGCGATCGTGGGCGCGTTTCTCCAGGCCCACTTCCGCGAGCACGGCCGGGATGCGGTCGTTGCGTGCGGGCACGTCATAAAGGCGGGCGAAGAACTGCAGGTTTTCCGCCGCGGTGAGATCGTCGTAGAGAAACGTCTGGTGGCCGATGACGCCGAGTTGGCGGCGGGCGGACAACGGCCGGTCACGCAGCGGCTGGCCATGAATGGCAATCTCGCCGCTGGTCGGCCGCGTGATTTCCGCGAGAATGCGCAACAGCGTGCTTTTGCCGGCGCCGTTGGGCCCGAAGATGCTCACGCATTCGCCGACGGCCACCTGCAACGAAATGCCGCGCAGCGCATGAAAGGAGCCGTAGCTTTTGATCAAGTTGGTAATCGCGAGGGCGGGCGGGGGCGCCGAGGCGGAGGCGCTCAGGCTCATGCCAGGTTCGCTCCGCAGGCGCTGCAAAACTTGTCGCCTGCCGGCGCCGGCTCGCCGCATTGCGCGCAGAACCGGCCGGCCGGCGCGCTGCCCGCGGCTTTGGCGCGGCGACTGCCTTTGCCCGCGGCCGGCAGCAGCGTGTCCAGCTTCTTCATGAGGTTGATCGCTTCCGTCTTGTACTGCTCGCGCAGCGCAGCATGATCTTCCTGCGACAGCTTGCCCATGCGAAAATCAAAATCAATGTCGCGGATGGCGGCGTAGATTTCCTCCTTGCGTGCCTGCAAATCTTCCGCTTGATGATTGACGCTGAAGCTGAGGCGGCGCGAGGACTTTTGCAGCAGGGGATATCCGACGAACAGTGCGGTGGCCAGAATCAATAGAATACCGACAACTTCAACCATGAATGCTCCCATCGTGATTAATTTCCAGACTGGCGAAACTCCTGCTCGAAGCGATCGCCGTATTCATCAGGCGCGCTGGCTGCCGGCGTGCTTGCCGCCGCCGGCGCGGGGGAACGGCGCTGCCAACGCGACACCATCCACACGATCAACACCACGCCGCCGAGCAACGCGACGAACGGCAGCACCCACACCGCCAGGTTGAAACCTTTCTTGGTGGGTGCCGACAGGATGCGCTCGCCGTATTTGTCCACCATGGCCTGCAACACCTGCTCGCGGGATTTGCCGGCGGACACCAGGGTGATGACTTGATTGCTCAGCTCGCGCGATTCGCTGCAGATCATGCCGCCCAGACAGCCTTGCACGGTCATGCCGCAGCCGCAATAGCACGCGATCTCATTGCGCAGGGCGTTCAAGTAAGCGGGGGGAATACCGGCGGCGGTGCTGTCCGCCCGGCCGAACGCCAGGGCCGTGGTTGCCAGCCAAAAACCGAGAAAAAGAAAACGAGCGCGCATCACGTTCTCGCTGATGGTCGGGTTGGTGACGAAAAAATTTTCCCTACTCTAACCAAGAAATCGAAGACTAGCAAGTGAAATCTTCCGGTGACAGGCCACCCAGCCGCAGCACGGTTTTCCACTCCGCCGGTTTGACGCTTTGCACCGACAGCCGGCCTTTGCGCACCAGTTCCATCTCTTGCAGGCCGGGCGTGCGCTTGATTTGATCGAGTGATACCGGCGTTTTGAAATCCGCGCACCAACGAATGTCCACCATCACCCACGCCGGATTTTCGGGAGTGCTTTTGGCATCGTAATACGGACTGGCGGAATCCCAGGCGAAATGATCGGGATAAGCTTCCCGCACCACCGTGGCAATGCCGGTAATGACCTGGGGTTTGACCGCGCTGTGATAGAACAGAACCAGATCGCCCCGCTGCATCGCGCGCAGGTGGTTGCGGGCTTGGTAGTTGCGCACGCCCTCCCAGCAGGTGGTCCGGCGCGGGGAAGATTTCAAATCCTCCCAGGAAAAACTTTCCGGCTCGGATTTGACCAGCCAATAGGCCATGACAAGACTCCGTTGCTGGTTACGAATGAGGCCCGGCAACCGTGCGCGCCCGGGCGCAGCGCATGACAGAAGATCAGCTTGACATTTCCTGGGTAATATTATACATTGCGTCGCTTTTGAGCTGTTGAAAGAACCCCACCCTTTTTCAACAACCTCGAGAAGCTCCCATTTCTCCTGTGAACGTTGAACCGTGATTCGGAGAGCTGAAATGCCTTCTCAGCCGAAGGAAGTGACCCTCGCCCTGACCCCGCAGGCGCGCTATGATGTGATCGATGTGGCGAAAAGAATCATTACCGAGTTTGGAGATATCATCTCACAGTATCGCAAGATGCTGTATTGCTCCTATCACACCACCGCCGGCTTTTTCGAGCAAAGCTTCAGCGCCCGCTTGAACCACAGCCGCGAGCACGTCGATCCCTTCATGCGCGCGTTTCAAAAGCTGTTTCCGCCCAACGCCGACTACCATCACGACCAACTGCAGTTGCGCGCCGAGTTGAGCGAGGAACAGCGGCAGTGCGAGCCCAAGAACGGCGATTCCCATCTCGCCTACATCGGCTCCGGCCTGAAAAACTGCGTCACCTACGTCAACCGGCCGGGCCAGCCGGTTTACTTCATCGATCTCGACGGCATTTATGAGAACATCGCGCGCACGCGGCAAACCCGCGCTTTGGCCTACAATGAAGAACAGGTGACGCATCGCGAGAGTTTTGCGGTGCACGTCTCCAAACATCCCATCGATTCCATCAATCTCAAAGACAGCCGCCTGGGCTTGATCGACCAGCTCAACGCCTGGGTGCGGGATTATGACATTCAGAAGGGCCGTATCGACATCGCGCTCGACACCAGCGAGCGCAACGCCGGCCTGACCGTCAACGAATATGAAACCCTGCTCATGCGCCACGATCTCGCCGAGGTGCTGCGCGATCCGCTCAAATTCATGGCGCGCCAGGGCAAGCACATGCTGCTCGATCCCCGGGCCATTCCCTACAAAACCATCAACTACGCCAAGTACGACTTCGTGCACTTCTTCAACGAGCTGATGGATGCCTTTCGCGTCAGCGAGTCCGTGGTCGAGCGCATTCTCTCGACCTTCATCCGCGTGCCGGCGGAGCGCTTTCTGCGCATGAAGCGCAGCATCAGCCTGCTGGTTTCCGACAGCGAGCAGCCCGGCCTGGGGCGCGTGGTGCAGGGCACCTACCAAAGCCCGATTCTCGTGCAATGGCGCGAGGCCGCCAAGCAAGTGCGTTACCTCGACGTCACGCTCACCCGCTTTGAATAATCTCACTTCCTGCCGGACGGCCGGCGGCGCTCAGGCTTTGGCCTGCAGGCCGGCGCGCATCTGGTTGCGCAGCGCCTCGGCCTGGCGCGCCGCTGCTTCAGCAAAATTCCTGCTGTAATCCGCATAGAGGATCGCGCGGCTGGCGTTGATCACCGCCAGATCACCGGCCGCCGTCGCCCCCACCCGCACCGCTGACTCCAAATCTCCGCCTTGCGCGCCCACGCCCGGAATGAGCAGGGGCAAATGCGGGCATCTCTCCCGAATTTTCAACAGCTCGGCCGGATGCGTCGCGCCCACCACCAGGCCGGCGTTGTTCCTCACATTCCAACGCGCGACTTGTTCGGCTACATGCAGATACAACGGCGTGGCCGCGCTGCCCTCCGGTCCTGCGGGAAAATGTTGAATGAGTCCGCTGCCGGGATTGGAGGTGCGGCAGAGAAAGAACGCGCCTTGGGCGGGATTTTCCAAGAAGGGCAGGGCGGCGTCTTCGCCGAGGTAGGGATTGACGGTAACGGCGTCAAAGGGCAATTCCTGCAACACGGCGTGGGCATAAAGGCGCGCGCTGTTGGCGATGTCACCGCGTTTGGCGTCCGCGATGCGAATGGCCGTGGCCGGCAGCGCCGCGGCCACTTCCGCGAGCGCCGACCAGCCGAGATTGCCGAGTGCCTCGAAGAAGGCGAAATTGATTTTGAACGCCGCGGCAAAACTGGCGGTGGCGGCGATGATTTCCTGGCAGAAGCGCACCAGGCCGTGCGCCGTGCGCGGCAACCCGGCCGGCAGTTTTTCCATTTCCGGATCGAGGCCGACGCACAACAGGCTTTGGCGGGCGGTCAAAACTCTGCGGAAGCGCGCCGTGAAAGTCCTCTCTTGCTGGTTGAGCATGCGGAAATGGTAGGAGAAAAGCCCCAAAGAAGCAAGGCGAAAGTCCGGAGGGCAGGGCGTTGGTGAACAGCGGCCTGTCTGTCATCTGTCGTCGTGTTGTTATCACGCTGTCATCCAGGAGGGACCTTTTGAAGAACTGGGCACGGTGCCAAGTTATTCAAAAGATCCCTCCTGGAGGACAACTGGAGGATACCGGCACTGTACCCGATTCTTCAAGAGATCCCTGCTGGATGACACCTGCCGGACGGCACCGGGCCCAATTCTTCAAGGCAGATGCGGCGGGGAGCTGACGTCATCGGCGTCGAGATCGCCGTTTTCTTTCTTCTCCCACAGCCGCTGCACCAGGTCGAAATCGAAATTGGCAATGTCGGTGCGGTCGACGATGGCCGCGGCATTGATGGCCACCGCGATGCTGATCGCCTCACCGACTTCCTCGCGGGTGGCGCCGTAGCGCACCGCTTTGGTGACGTGGCCTTTGAAGCAGCCGTGGCAGCCGGCGGCCAGCGAAACCGCCAGCGCGATGAGTTCCTTGGTCTTTATGTCGATCACGCTGTGCTCGGCGTGATAAAGCTCGTCGTAGAATTCCAGGTATTTCTGCTTGAAGCGGTCAGGAATCATTTCATAAGACTTCATGCGTTTGGGCATGGCAACTCCTTGAATGGTCGGATGCGGGAAAATGACAGCAGCCGGCAGCGCGGCGTTTTTAATCTTTTACAAGTTCAATCGTTGTAAAAAAAGCAAAAATTTTTTGGAGAGGTTGCATTTCGCCCAGTATTCATAGGGGTTTTATGCAACTTTTGCAAGTCTCCAACTTTTTAAATTTTCGTTTAAAAGCATTCACGCAAAGACGCAAAGACGCTAAGGGTTTGTTAAAAAATAAGCTTTACAATTAAATATTTTGTGTTATCTTGTAGACATGCACAATTTAAAGGCCT